>NZ_QROM01000009.1:85238-85579 GCF_003474365.1 Collinsella sp. AF38-3AC | reverse complement strand
GGCGACCGCGAGCTCATGCTTAAGCACAATCTCCCCTGCATCGTGGTGGTGAGGCTGCGTTTCCGCGGGAAGCGCAGGGACTTCGCCGTGCCGCTGCGTTCCAACATCGCCCCCAACGTGCCCAAAGACCAGTACTTTGCGTTGCCACCCCGCCCCACGACGCGCCCCGGCTGCCGCCACGGCATCCACTACATCAAGATGTTCCCCATAACCAAGTCCTACCAGCGTCGCTTCAGGACCGAGGGCTCGGCCTACTACGAGACGCTCCAGCGCATCATCGACGGCAACACCAAGCGCATTGTCTCCGAGTGCCAGGCGTACCTCGACCGCTACGAGCGCGA
>NZ_QROM01000009.1:0-85228 GCF_003474365.1 Collinsella sp. AF38-3AC | reverse complement strand
ACACCAAGCGCATTGTCTCCGAGTGCCAGGCGTACCTCGACCGCTACGAGCGCGAAGGAAGGCCCCGCTTCGCCGTCGACATCGACCGCATCGTGGGCCTGCTGGAGGGCGAGAAGTAGGGCACCTCGGCTCAATCCCGAGCCATGCGGAACCGCTTCACATTTTTGAACGCCGCGCGCCCCAAATACCCGAGAAACAGGCTATGAGGTGCGGCGGCGCACTCGTGCCTGCGCGCAGCCATCTCCATCAGCGTCTACGGTGCGCTACAACATCGCGGGCAAACCGCCTGACAAGCCGAGCTTTCTGATCGTTCCGTCTATGAGCTACGTTGCCGTGCGGGGCAAGGGCGATCCCAATGCCGAAGGCGGCGCGTAGCAGAACGCGTTGCCGATGCCCTATGGCGTCGCCTATACCATCAAGATGTCGAAAAACGGCCCGCGAGAGATCGAAGGCTATTTCGACTTCGTCGTGCCTCCGCTCGAGGGCTTCTGGTGGCAAGACCACACCGATGGCGGGATCGATTACGCGCGGAAGGACGACTTCAACCTCATCTCATGCATCCGCCTGCCCGATTTCGTCACTCGCGAGGACTTCGACTGGGCCGTCTCGGAAGCCGCTGCCAAGAAGAAGCTGGACTTCTCGTCGGTCGAGCTGCTGAGGGTCGACGAGGGTCTTTGCATTCAGCGCATGCATACCGGGCCTTACAACGACGAACCGGCGACCATAGACGCCATGCGCACATTTGCAGCGGAACGGGGCTACGCCCCCGACTTCTCCGAAGCCTGTCTGCATCACGAGATTTACCTCTCCGACCCGCGCAAGTGCGCGCCGGAGAAGCTCAAGACCGTGATCCGTCATCCCATAAAGTTGATTTAGCGAAGCGAGTGACGCCGATCGCTTCGGCTTTTGGGCGCTCGCCGTGGCGTGGGCGGCAGCGGGACGTGCCCTGCGACCGGTGGCGGAGGCCGAGGCGCGGGAGCGCGCGTTCGTTTGCACCGCCTCGCACGACCTCGTCACCCCGCTCATGGCGGTGACCGCGAACTACGACGTGCTTGAAGCGGAGGCATCCGATCAGACCGGCCTTGCGTCCTGGGTCGCCAACATCCGTGCAGCGGCGGACGAGATGGCGACTCGCATTGCTGACATGCTCATGCACATGGGCGGCGACTAGCCAGGGCGAGCCCTGCAACGGGCATTATTATCCGGGAAGCGTTTGATTGCGAGACACGCCGGTGTGAGGGCCTGAGTCGTCAGGCCCCGCACAGGGGGACCGCGATGGTGGCCACCGCGCCGCCCGAGGGGCTGTTGGCGAGCGAGACGGAACCCCCATGGGCGCTCGCGGCCTCGGAGGCGGCGTGGAGGCCAGATGCACTCCAATGTCAGGGAGATGAAGACCGTGGCGAGGACGCTCAGGAAGGAGCGGGAGGGCATCCTGAACTGGTGGAAGAGGGGCTCCACAAACTCGTTCCTGGAAGGGCTGAACCCCGTCGTCCAGTCGGTCCGCAGCGCTGCAAGGGGCTTCAGGAGCATCGCCTATTTCAGGACGATAATCTTCCTCCGGCTGGGCCGCCTGGACTTCACGGCCCAGAAGAAGCTGACATGCGCTACCCACTAGAAACGTCGAAGAGCCCATTTTTGGCCTTCGGTGGCAAATACGAGCGCTTGCCATAAAAATGAGCGACGTCTCTACCTGCAGCTTGCCAAAATCGACCTCCGATGGCAATGGTAAAAGTGTCATCGGAGGCCTGTTTTGGCGTTGGTTTTTGCCACTGGAGGTCGATTTTGGTTTTTAGGCGCCATCGGAGGCCGTTTTTGGCGCGGAGCCGGGCTTCTGCCTGTGTACGTGCGCGGGCACTGCGGGCTTTATCGCCTCCAGGAGCGGGCGATTTCCTGGTAGCGGCGCGCAGCGAGGCTGCCACGTTGCCAGATCAGGCGAAAGTCGTGCTCGACAAAGAAGTCGCTTGGGGTGATGTCGCGCAGCTCGCCCTGATCGAGCTCGCGCTCAACCGCTGCGCGGTACAAAAACGTAATGCCAGTCCCCGCCCGGACGCACAGCTTGATGGCGGGGATGCTGGCGACCTCGAACGTGCCTGCGAAGTCGTCAAGATCGAGGTCGCGCGCGGCGAGGTGCTTCTCTAGGATCTCGCGCGTGCCCGACCCCGCTTCGCGTAGGATGAGCCTGCGGTCGAGTAGGCTGGCCATGGATACCGGCTTATAGGACGCGTCGAACTCATCTGCGCTCCCAACAGCTACATAGCGCTCGCGCGATACCGGGGCGGAGTCGAAGAGGGCCCTGTTAAAGGATCCTTCTACCAAGGCGAAATCAATAGTACCGGCCTCCAGGCCTTCCACAAGCTCCTGCGTGTTGCCAACGCTCATCTGCACCATCTCGTCGGGATGTTTTGCCATATGGCGGGCGAGTACGCGGGGAATCCAATAGTCGCAGATGGTGCGCGTGCAGCCAAAACGCAGGGGAGCCTTGGCGGGCTGCTCCAGCGTTAGGGCTTTCGCTTGCGCCTTGAGCCTCGTCTCATCGTTCTCCATTGTTTCGAGCGCTCGAAACAGCATCGCCCCCGCTTGCGTGAGCTCGCCGCGCCGGCCGCCCTTGTGGAAGAGGGCGCACCCGTAATGCGCCTCGAGCTGCCGGATATGCTGCGATACGGCGGGCTGGGTGATATGGAGCTCCGCTGCCGCCTGCGTGAAGCTGCCCAGCCTGCAGACCGTCAAGAACGTATGGGTGCGGTAATCCAGCACGTTGACTCCTATGCTCAAGAATCATCTATAACATCGTCCATATATAACAAATACTTATAGAGTGATAACCAATAGGGTGAAAAGAATTATAAGCCAAGGTAGTACTATCGCTATGCATTCAATCTTGGCTGTTTGCCGAGAGAGATTTGGGTTTATGTCGTAGGCGGCGGAGCGGTTCCGCGCATGCAGGGACGGCGCGTATAGAGAGGAAGAAGATATGGCGGAAAGAACGTGGGACAAGGTTCAAGATAGCTGGAGGGGCGTGGCGCTATGCCTGCTTATCGCTCTGCCGGCATGGTTTTTGGGCAAGCGCTTCGACGTGATCGGCGGGCCGGTCTTCGCCATCCTCATCGGTATGGTGCTGGCGCTGTTTATTAAGGACGACGCGGCGTTGCCGTTTGCGCCCGGTATCAAGTTCACCTCTAAGAAGATCTTGCAGTACGCGGTTATCCTGTTGGGCTTTGGCCTCAACCTTTCCCAGATCGCGCGCGTGGGCGCCCGTTCGCTGCCCATTATCGTGGCGACTATCACCACGTCGCTGGTGATTTCTTTCGCCCTGCATCGCGCCCTCAAGATCCCCACCAAGATTTCCACTCTGGTGGGCGTGGGGTCGTCAATCTGCGGCGGCTCGGCAATCGCGGCGACCGCTCCGGTTATCGATGCGGACGATGAGGAGATCGCGCAGGCCATCAGCGTCATCTTCTTGTTCAACATCATCGCCGCGCTTATTTTCCCGGCTCTTGGCGGCATGCTTGGCCTTTCAAACGAGGGCTTTGGCCTGTTTGCCGGCACCGCCGTCAACGACACCTCGTCCGTAACCGCCGCCGCTGCCGCGTGGGACGGCATACACCCTGGCGCCAATACGTTGGACGAGGCGACCATTGTGAAGCTCACCCGCACGCTCGCCATCATCCCCATCACGCTGGCGCTGGCATTTTGGCAGGTTCACAAGGCCAAGCGCGCCGCCGCGAACGGCGAGGGCGGCGAAGCTGCGGGCACGTTCGATATCAAGAAGATCTTCCCCTTCTTTATCCTCTTCTTTGTGCTTGCCAGCGTGATCACCACGGTCTTCGCGCTACCTGCGGGCGTGACCGCGCCCATAAAGGAGCTCTCCAAGTTCTTCATTGTTATGGCTATGGCGGCGATTGGTTTCAACACCAATATAGTCAAGCTGGTTAAGACGGGCGGCAAACCCATCTTTATGGGTCTGTGCTGCTGGATCGGCATCGCTCTGGTGAGCCTGGGCATGCAGCATCTGCTTGGCATTTGGTAGGCTATTGTCTTTAAAAGGAAAAAAGCATCGCGCGTTCTGCGCCTCGAAATCTCAGAAGGGGTTTCGAGGCGTTTTTTAGGGCGGCGGATTAGCATTCTGAGTGCAACGGCATGGGGCCCGCTCACGAGCGTGGCGCACTCCCGGGGGCTACGATGTTGGCTGTCTAGGTCAACGTCGGAGCGAGGGGACATGCGCCGCTACAGGCATCTTAGCGCCGAGGAGCGCGACAGGATAGCGGAGATGCACGCGAGGCATGAGGGGGTCTCGGCTATCGCCGCTGCGATAGGCAGGAACAAGTCCACGGTGAGCAGGGAGATCGCCAGGAACGGCCGGAACGGGCGCTACGGGGCCATCGCCGCCCAGTCGCGCTCCGACGCCCGCCGCAAGGCCTGCAGGCCCCGCAAGAGGCTCTCCGACCCGGCCCTCGCGGCCGAGGTGCGCAGGCGCATCGTCGACGACCGCCGGTCGCCCGAGCAGATAGACGGCAGGTCCCGCCTCGAGCGCGGCGGGCGCTGCGTCGTGAGCTTCTCCACCATCTACCGTGCCGTGAACGCCGGCGAGCCCGCCTATTCCGAAGGGGGCATACGGGCGGTATCCGCCCGCTATGATTCTCGTAGTTCATCTTGACCACGGGTTCATTTTAAGTAAGCAGTGCAGCTATGAGCTGAGGATAAAGCGCCACAGTGTGCCCCGCGCTCTCGACTTCTCGGTAGAAACGTGAGCCTTTGGTCAATGCATCTCAAGATTGAGCGATGGTTCCGCTTTTGATTTGGTGGCATGACGGAGTGCGACGGCATGGCATTGTCGCATCGCTGTGCTGTCGCAGCGCCAGACGTCTTCGTGGCCGCCGTTCAGCCCTCGTCGAGCTCCTTCAGCCGGAAGAGGCAGCGGTCCAGAAACCCGCTCCTGGCTTGCGCGGCAAGGAGTCCGTCGCAGAAGCGGTCGCCACGAACGCACCACGTGATGCATGCACGTATCAGGTCAATGTCCCCATGGTCGATGTCGCAGCTGTCTATGCCTTCCGAGGTGTCGATGCCATGGCGTTCAAGCGTCTCGAAGTAGCTGGTGTCCGCGAACCCGTCCAGTTCATAGAAATCGTCGACGAAATCCTCGAGTCCGAGCGTCCCGCCCCCAAGCTCGACATTCATGTTTCTGTCCTCCAGCTTGCCAGCGTGCTTGGTTAGTCTTTCGAACATGTTCGCTCCTTAGCTCAAAAGTCCGTTGTCGCCCAGGTAGTCCACGAAGGCATCGATGATCTGAGCCGTGCGAGTCGCGATGTCTATTTCGGTGAAGTCTCCCATGACTTGTGTCAGGCGCTTGAGTTCCGCGATCTTTGTTCCGGCTTTGCGCTTGCCATTGCCGTCGGTGTATCCCTCATAGTACTTGCGTTTATCGCAGAATCTGTAGTCGGCCGCGCGGATGTTTACACGCTTCTCGAGCAGCGCCTTGTTACCCAGCGCCTCCAGGTTGGATTGGTCGACGAGCGGGTCTACCTCGTTGCGCTTCTTGGCATAGATGTGCTCAATTTCGAGCGTAGTGTCTAGGTCCATGAGTGGTTGATCTGGGTCTGCGTACGCCCACCAAGTGAGCATGGACTTCGTTACAGGCCTGCCGTTGGTGAACACGTAGGTTCGGAATCGCTCAGCAATATTTGCGCGATTGAAGTGGTGGTTGGGAAACTCCACCGGGCGGTGCTCCACGATGTTGATCATCTCGGGATACACTGGCGAACGCAGCGCATTTACGCCGGGACGCTCAATGGCGTAGGCGAGAACGAATGCCGTGATCTTGTTTAGAAAGCCGTAGAGTGCCTCGTCATCGAGGACACTTTTGCTGTCGCGGTTGGCAAGGAACCAGACGCTTAGCAGATAGGTCCACATGCCGTTGGGGGCGTAGTTCAGCACGAAGAGCCTGCGGAGCACGCGCTCGCTGAACCCTTCCTGCGCGTCGACGCGTTTCCAGAAGCCGAGCAGCGCCTCGAGATCGTCGAGCGTGGCGTCCTCCTTGAGCATGGCGTAGCCATCGGCACCGAAGAAGTCGCGCAACGATGCGGTGGTCGTGTCGCGGATGCCTTTCTTCGCGCGGCGGTAGTACATATAGCGCGTAAATAGCTCATCGGTTGGTGTACCGCGCATGGGCCGGAAGATAGCGTTCGCTCCCTCCTCGAGCGCCTTCCAGCGACGGATGAACTCGTCCTTGCGCCCCGTGTCGGAATAATGCTTGTAGAACTGGCTTTTGAAGATGTCGGCATCCGAGAGAGGCAGCCCTCGGTCGTTTAGAGTCGAGAAGATGCGTAGCGCGGTGTCCTGCGACTCCGCTTCAATGGGTAACAGTATCACATTGTTGATGACGCGTGTGGCCATGTAGACGGTGTAGGTGGGCCACTCGCTCACCAGTTGTTCAATTTTCCTCTGGAAGAAAGCGAAGTTGCGGGCATAAGCGCTCTTCCAGCCATCGCCTACGTTGCCCTCTCGTAAAATCTCGAGGAATTCATTCTTGTCGTTGTCCGATGCAACCTCGGAGTCGATCTTGAGGCGCTCCATGTCGGGCTCGTCGAACTCGTCGGTTTTCCATACACAACGGGCGATTGCCTCGCGCATCTTCACAGACTGCTTATCCTTCATGTTGGTGAACTTGTCGTAGAACGCGCGGAGCAGCAGCATGATGGTGGTGAGGCGCTGCTGGCCGTCAATGATCTCAAGTTGGCCAGAGAGGTTCTTAAAGGTGACGATGGGCCCTAGAAAGTATTCGTCGTTTTCGCTGTCGAAACGCTCGTAGTCATCGCCTGGAAAAGCGAACGAGAACAGGTCATCCCACAGCGTTGCGCATTCATCCTCGCCCCAGGCGTAGGGCCTCTGGTAGTCGGGGATGAGGAAGTCTGATCGCTTATCGGTGAGAAGATCGCGAATCGATCGCTGGTCGATGTTGAGCTTGGACATGAGCTGTACCTTCCGCGCAGGAACAATCAAGATGACACGGATTATATCGCCGAAGTCGTCATTCGCTCCATTGCTGAGAGTTATTGAATCTAGCAACCTCTGGCCAACCCTTACGGTTTCATGTCGTGATCCATATCGGCGCTGATCAATGCCCGTGATGCTTCTGCTTGCACCTTCTTTGGAGGGCACGAACGAGAGATGCGGTCTACAGACGACTGAATAGCTCCATTCGTTTTGGTTACAAGAAAACATGCTGCGCGCCTGCGGCATGAAGGAGAGGGAATCCTATGAAAATCGTTGTATTGAGCGGCAGCCCGCGCAAGGGCGCCAATACCGACACCATGGTTGAGGCGTTTGCCGAGACCGCGCGTGAGGGCGACAATGCGGTCGAGGTCGTCCGCGTTGCCAGCAAGAAGATCGCCGGCTGCTTGGGATGCCAATACTGCTTCGCCCATGAGGGCGTCTGCGTGCAGAAGGATGACATGGCCAACGTGATCGAGTCGCTGAAAGACACCGACATGGTTGTCTTCGCTTCGCCTATCTACTGGTTTGATATCACTGCACAGGAGAAGGCTGTCATCGACCGCCTGTACGCCTTCGGTGCTACGGGCTTCCCGTTCACCAAGACGGCCCTTTTGCTCGATAGCCACAGCGAGGGCGTCTATGATGCGGCTATCGCTATGTACAAGTCAGCCTGCGCGTACTGCAAGTGGGAGGACCAGGGCATTGTCACCATTAGCGGCATGACCGAGCGCGACAGCATGGCCTCCTCGCCCAAGCTGGAAAAGGTGCGAGAGCTCGCTCGCAAGCTCGCCTAAGGGCTCGAAGAGCGCATGGCAATCAACACTAGTGGAAATGCTTGCTGTCCTTACCAAGAGGAATGCTGATTGCCATGCGTTGAAGTCCTTGCGGACAATCTTGGCGCGCTAGGAGGCCTTCTCGCTCAGGAACTCCTTGAACGCGGGGATGTCGAAGCCGACGAGGCCACGTCCACGTTCCCCGATAACGCCGTCCTCGAGGAGGCGGCGTTTGTATTGACTTGCATAGTTGCTGGCGACGCCCATACGCTTGGCAATTTCTGAGACCCTGCTGGGGCCAGAATCGGGCAGAAGACTGTGAGTGAAAATCGGGAGTAGCGCTCCCGATTTTGACCAATTAACGTTTGTACGAGATAATAGACTCCATAACGGGAGGCGATTGTATGTACATCGAGCGCGAAATTGAACAGACGATAGATTCGATGCTGGGACAGGGAAAAGTTGTCTTGGTGACCGGAGCGCGCCAAGTTGGGAAGACGACGGTTCTCAAGCAACATCTAGGCGACCGATTCGACTATGTTTCGATGGAGAACCCGCGGGATTATCTTCTTGCAAAAGAGGACGCCGCCCTGTTTTTCGAGTCTCATGATCTGCCGATCATCATTGATGAGATTCAGCGAGTGCCTGAGCTTTTTTCTCCGGTGAAGTGGGTTGTCGATCAATCAGAGGAGAAGGGACGAATCGTCCTCACGGGATCCCAGACATATCACCTTATGAAAGGGGTGAGCGAATCCTTGGCGGGGAGGATTAGAATTCTGGAGATGCCCTCTTTAAGCTTGCGCGAACTCGTTGGTGGTCCCCAGGGCCCTCGTCCGTATATCCCCAAAAAGGTTTCCTTGGCCTCTAAGATGTCTTCGGGAAATATTTGGAACATCATCCATAGGGGTTCGATGCCCGAACTGCAAGACCCAACTATCGATTGGGACTCCTATTATTCCGACTACGTTGCCGCATATCTCGAACGCGATGTTCGCGATCTTGTAAACGTAAAGGATGAGGCGAAGTTCTACAGCTTTATGGTCGCGTGCGCAGCGAGAACGGGGCAACTGTTAAATGCCACCGATATTGGAAACACCGTTGACGTCGACCGTAAGACGGTGAAGGCTTGGCTCTCGGTTTTGCAGGCGTCGAACATCGTTCGGATTGTCGAGCCCTTTTGGCCTAATGTCGATAAGCGTCTGACCAAGACCCCTAAGATATTCTTTATGGATACAGGTCTTGTTTGTCATCTAACGAGGTGGATAACGCCGGAGCAATTGCGCAATGGGGCCGCGGCGGGGCATATATTTGAGACGTTCGTTGTCTCGGAAATTTTGAAGAGCTTTATGAACACGGGGAAGAGCCTTCGCGACGTATGGTTCTATCGAGACCAAAAGAAGCGCGAAATTGATTTGCTCATCCAAGAGGGCCATATTCTCCATCCCGTCGAGGTGAAGATGTCGGCCACGGTGGGCAAAGATGCGGTGAAGAATTTTTCCTGTCTCGAGGGCCTGACCGGCTATGAAATTGGGTTTGGACACGTTGTCTGCCAAACCCCGGATCCATACCTTATTACCAAGGATGTCCAAGCGATTCCTGTGTGGGGCATATGATATACGTTGCAACGAGCGGGGCACGGAGCGCGATGTTGCTGCGTTCCGGGCCCCACCGTTTTAAGAGCTTATGGCGGTTCTGCCGTTGTTTTAGTCAAACAGGCTCGGCATGTCGTTTTCCTTCATGAGGGCACCGGCAGAAGGCAGGCTCTGCGCAGTGAACTTTTCGGCCGAGACACCGGCACCAAGAATCTCTTCGGTCGTGCCGATGGTGGTGACCGAGCGGCCCTTCTTGGCCGTGAAAGCCTGGACGCCCTGCGTGTTGGTGGTCGTCTTGGTCTTAAGCAGCGACGTGTTGAAGTTCATCAAACGATAGTCGCTCGAGACCAGCGCGATGTCGCGGTCTTCCTTGAGTACCTGCGCATACAGCAGCTTGCTGCCGCCGTAGATGGCGTTCTTAAGGCGCTTGCGGTTGGTCTTGGTGACGTATCCGGCAAGTGCGACGCGCACCACGCGGCCGTTCTCAAAGACAAACAGTACGTCGGCTTTGTAATCCTCGGGGTCGATGACCCAGAGCACGCTCTCGTCGGGTTCCATTTCGAGGTCGGTCGGCAGGTATGAGCCCAGCTGGGCCGACTTGGTATCCTCAAACGCCGCAACCTTGCACTTGTATACCTGGCTCTTGTTGGTAAAGACCAGCAGCTCGTGAGTGTTGGAGGACGGGAACTCGATAAAGGGTTTGTCGCCGTCCTTGTACTTGAGTGTGGTCGCCTTCTTGAGCACGCGGTCCGTCATCTTCTTAAGGTAGCCATCGCGCGAGAGCATGATAGTGACCGGGTACTCCTCGACCTCGGGCTCCAAGCTTACTTCGATAACCTCATGGGGCTCGATCCTGCCCGTGCGGCGCGGCATCACGTACTTCTTGTTGACCGCGGCCAGCTCGTCGCTGATGACCTTCTTGATGTTCTCCTCGCTGGAGAGGATCTCCTCGAGCTCGGTAATCTCGCCCTCGAGTTTTGCGATGTCCTTGGTGCGGTTGAGGATGTACTCCTCGTTGATGTTGCGGAGCTTAAGCTCGGCAACAAACTCGGCCTGGGTCTCGTCGATGTCGAAACCCTTCATAAGGTTGGGCACGACCTCGGCCTCAAGCTTGGTGCCGCGAATGATGGCGATGGCCTTGTCGATGTCGAGCAGGATCGCCTCGAGGCCGTGCAGCAGGTGCAGGCGCTCGGACTTTTTGCCCAGGTCAAAGTTAATGCGGCGACGCGTGGACTGAATACGCCATTTGACCCACTCGTGCAGAATCTGGCGCACGCCCATAACGCGGGGATAGCCGTCGACGAGCACGTTGAAGTTGCACGAGAACGAATCCTGCAGCGTGGTCGAGCGATAAAGCTTCGCCATGAGCTTGTCGGGGTCGACACCGCGCTTAAGGTCGATTGCGATGCGCAGGCCCGAAAGGTCGGTCTCGTCGCGGATGTCGGCGATCTCTTTGACTTTGCCCTCTTTGGAGAGCTTGACGATGCGCTCGATGATGACATCGGTCTTGGTGGTGTAGGGGATCTCGTAGACCTCGATGATGCGCTCTTCGGGAATCCAGCGCCAGCGGGAGCGAATCTGGAAGCTGCCAAGGCCGGTCTCGACGATCTTCTCCATCTCCTCGCGGCGGTAGATGATCTCGCCGCCGGTCGAGAAGTCGGGCATGGGCATGTACTCGAGCAGGTCGCAGTCGGGATCCTGCAGGTAGTGCATCGTGGCAGTGCAGACCTCGTTGAGGTTGAAGCCGCAGATGTCGGACGCCATGGCGACGCCGATGCCCTTGTTGGCCGAGACGAGGATATTGGGGAACGTGGTGGGCAGCAGGCGCGGCTCCTTCATGGCACCGTCGTAGCTGTCAACGAAGTCGACCGGGTCCTTGTCGATGTCCTTGAAGATTTCGGCACTGATGGGGGAGAGCTTGGCCTCGGTATAACGCGAGGCGGCGTAGCTCAGGTCGCCCGAATAGTACTTGCCAAAGTTGCCCTTTGACTCCACGAAGGGGGCAAGAAGCGCTTCGTTGCCGGTGGCCAGGCGCACCATCGTCTCGTAGATCGCGGCGTCGCCGTGCGGGTTGAGCTTCATGGTCTGGCCCACGATGTTGGCGCTCTTCTGGCGCTCGCCCTTGAGCAGACCCATCTTGTACATGGTGTAGAGCAGCTTGCGGTGCGAGGGCTTAAAGCCGTCGATTTCGGGGAATGCACGCGAGACGTTGACGCTCATGGCGTAGGGCATGTAGTTGACCTCGAGCGTCTGCGTGATCGGCTGGTCGGTGACCTCGGAGTGCAGGCCGATGACGTTCTCGGCGTTGACCTGCTTTTTCTTTGGCTGGTTCTTCGTCTTCTTCTTTGCCACGATTTCCTCTTGAACTTCTTATGGGCCGTCGTTATTGATTTGCTGCTACTGCAGATCTAGCTGGTCCAGGTATTCCTTGCCGTGCTCGGAGATATGGCGCTTACGGCCCGCCTCGTCGTTGCCCAGCAACAGGTTGAACATGGTTTCCATCTTGGTGACGTCCTCGGACTCCACCTTGATCAGGCGGCGCGTTTCGGGGTTCATGGTGGTGAGCCACATCATGTCCGGATCGTTTTCACCAAGACCCTTGGAGCGGTTGATGGAACACTTCTGGTCGCCAATCTCTTTGAGGATGCCGTTTTTCTCGAGTTCGGTGTAGGCAAAGTAGGTTTTCTCTTTGCAGTTGATCTCGTAGAGCGGCGACTCGGCGATATACACGTACCCCTCGTCGATAAGCGTGGGCACCAGGCGGTAGAGCATGGTGAGCACGAGTGTGCGGATGTGATAACCGTCGACGTCGGCATCCGTACAGATGATGACCTTGTTCCAGTTGAGGTTGTCCAAGTCGAAGGCACCAAGGTTCTTGATGCGCTTGTCCTTGATCTCCACGCCGCAGCCCAGCACGCGCATGAGGTCCATGATGATGTCGGACTTAAAGATGCGCGGATAATCCTCCTTCAGGCAGTTGAGGATCTTGCCTCGGACGGGCATAACGCCCTGGAACTCGGCATCGCGCGACGTGCGGATGGCGCCTGCTGCCGAGTCGCCCTCTACGATGTAGATCTCGCGACGGTTCTTGTCCTTGGAACGGCAGTCGATGAACTTCTGCACGCGGTTGGCCATGTCGGTCTTCTGCTGCAGATTGGTCTTAATGCTCTGACGCGTCTTCTCGGCGTTCTCGCGCGAGCGCTTGTTGATGAGTACCTGCTCCATGATCTTGTTGGCGGCGTCTTTGTTCTCGATCAAGTAGGTCGAGAGGCGCTCCTTAAAGAATGCCGTCATGGCCTGCTGGATAAAGCGGTTATTGATGGCCTTCTTGGTCTGGTTTTCGTAGGACGTCTGAGTGGAGAAGCAGTTGGTCACCAGTACCAGACAGTCCTGAACGTCTTGCCACTTAATGCCGCTCTCGTTTTTGTTGTACTTGCCTTGGCCCTTAATGTAGGCATCGATGGCGCTGGTCAGAGCACTGCGCGCGGCCTTCTCGGGCGAGCCGCCGTTCTCGAGCCATGATGAGTTGTGGTAGTACTCCTGCATCATGAAAGTGCGCGAGAAGCACATGCAAGCAGTGATTTTTACGTTGTAATCGGGCAGGTCCTCGCGATCGCGACCGCGACGATCGGCCTCAATAAAGAAGGGCTCGGTAAGGTAGTCGGTACCGACCTTCTCAAGCACGTAGTCCTCGATGCCCTTGGGATAGCAAAAATCCTCTTCGGAAAACTCGCCATCGTCACCCTCAATACGCAGGCGGAAGGTCACGTTGGCGTTGACCACGGCCTGGCGGCGCATGGTCTCGCGATACCAGTCGTGGGGAATGCTGATCGAGGTAAAGACCTCAAGATCGGGGCGCCACTTGATAGTGGTGCCGGTGCGGTTCTCGTCGCTGGGCTCAATCTCGAGTGCCTTCTTCTTGGCGCCGACAACCTTGCCCTTCTTAAAGTGCAGGGAGTACTTGTTGCCGTCGCGCCAGACGGTGACGTCCATGTACTCGGAGGCGTACTGGGTCGCGCACGAGCCCAGGCCGTTGGTGCCGAGCGAGAAGTCGTAGTCGCCGCCCTGGTTGTTGTTGTACTTGCCGCCGGCGTAGAGCTCGCAAAAGACGAGCTCCCAGTTAAAGCGCTTCTCGGAGGGGTTCCAGTCGAGCGGGCAGCCACGGCCGTTGTCCTCTACCTGAATAGAGCCATCGCGAAAAGCGGTGAGGGTGATGAGCTTGCCGTAGCCCTGGCGCGCCTCGTCAACGGCGTTGGACAGGATCTCGAAGGCGGCATGCGCACAACCGTCGAGTCCGTCCGAGCCAAAGATGACGGCGGGGCGCAGGCGTACGCGCTCCTCGTCCTTGAGCTGGCGGATACTGTCGTTACCATAGTTTGCGGTGTTTTTTGCCATACTCGCTCTCTCGGTGCTCCTTTGCTGCGTTTAAGTCATATAGATAGTCAAAGTAGCATAGCCCAGCCCACAGACGATTCCACCCAACACGAAATCCATCGAACAATCGTTCGTGGTATATTGATTGATGTTACTTTATTGGGAGAAATAGCTGAATGAAATCAAGAGTTATTTGATTTCATTTAGTAGGATAAGACATATATTAAACGAAAACGAATCAAGAGAGCTTTTATTTAATAGAACGGTGAAGATATGAAGATTATCGAACGTCCTCAATATATGGAAGCGCTTCTTGGCGCTAAGGGAACGCCGGACATCAAGGTTATTGCCGGCATTCGTAGGTGCGGCAAATCTGTTCTACTGGAAGCTCTTGCTGATCGCTTTCGTGAGGCCGACCCCGATGCCAATATTATCCGCATCAATTTCAATCTCCTCGAATTCGAGGAACTAACGGATTATCGAGCATTGCATCGCTACGTTGAGGAAGGCTATTGCGAGGGCCTCGATAACATTGTGATGATCGATGAGGTGCAAACCTGCGTTGGGTTCGAAAAAGCGGTCAATAGCCTTCATGCATCGGGAAAATACGATATCTACGTTACTGGCTCCAACGCTTTCTTGCTTTCGAGTGATTTGGCGACGCTTTTTCGCGGGCGGACATATGAGGTTGAAGTATTTCCGTTTTCCTTGCTTGAGTTTTCGACATATCACGAAATTCATAACCCGGACGAAGCGCTTGACCGATATTTGAGAGAGGGCGGAATGCCTGGCTCATATTTGTATCCTAGCGAGCGAGCTCGCTATCGATATATTGCGAACGTGCTAGATGTCTTGGTTTTGCGTGATGTGGAAGAAAAGCATGGGGTTCGTAACAAGGTGCAGCTAGAACGTGCATGCGATTTCCTAATGGACAATATCGGTAACATATCTTCTGTTAGCGGGATTGTGGCTGCGCTGGATGCTGCCGGAACACGCGTTTCCGTGGCAACGCTCGCCCAGTACCTCGGATATTTATGCCAGGCCTTTGCGTTCTATCGAGTGCGCCGCTATGACGTAGGCGGTAAAAAGTACCTCACTTCGGGTGATAAATACTATTTATCGGATCATGCAATCAGATACGCAAAACTGGGCACTAAAAAGCTCGACTTCGGGCACGTATATGAAAATATGGTCGCCATAGAGCTCCTAAGACGCGGTTGGGAAATCTATGTCGGGGTGCTTTATAAGAAGGAAATCGACTTCGTGGCAATTCGTCGCGATGAGCGAGTGTATATCCAAGTTAGCGATGACATTTCGCGTCAGGAGACTTTTGAACGCGAAGTGGCACCCCTGCTTGCGATACGTGATGCGTATCCCAAAATGGTCATTGCGCGAACAAAGCACGAGGCTGTTGATTATGAGGGGATTAAGGTGGTCGACATCGCCCGATGGCTGATGGGGGAGGGGCCGGATGTCGAATAGCGGACAGTGATAGTTTACGCTCGCGTTTACTCGGACAAAACCGAGTCGGTTTTGTCCGAGTAAGTTTGAATAGCGAATCGAAATTGTTATGTCCACATGGCGATGGCGGACATGGTTTCCATAATGACAGATATAGTTGACATCTTGTGAAGGATGCAATATATTTCTGTCATGTTGCAACGGATATCTGTCCACATTTACGAAAGGAACTCCATGCCGGGCAAAAAGAACCTACGCATGAAGGCGGCACGCGCGGCGGCTGGCCTTTCGCAAGCTGACTTAGCCCAAGCCGTGGGCGTTGCGCGCCAAACCATCGGCCTTATCGAGGCGGGCGGCTACAACCCCACGCTCAATTTGTGCGTGGCAATCTGTAAGGCGCTGCGCGTTACGTTGAACGACTTGTTTTGGGAAGACGAAACCGACGCCGACCCTAATACTCTTTAGGAGTTCACTATGAAATATGAAGATCTGAAAATCGTGCAAAAGTGGCGTGAATATGCCGGCCCAAAGGATGAACGCCTGGAGGCTGAGAACGCGAAGATCTACAAGATTGGTTTCGTGCTGCTTTCGTTTGGCATGTTGATGATCTTTTTCTACCAGGTTATAGCTCGACAGGTTGCGTGGGTTCACAGCGACGCCAGTGAAATGCCGCATGGCTTTGCAACGCCATTCGAGGCAGCCATGTATTTTTGGCTCGTTCTCGTGATGTTGATTTGCGCAGGGCTGCAAACGCGGAAGGGCTATGTCGATACCAATCGTTTTGGGCAAACCGAGCATCTTCCTGTTGGATATTTCCTGCTTGTCAGCGGTCTTAGCGGCGCCGCGTTCGCGCTTGTTATTGCCGCAATGCGCTGTGTCGCTGAGGCGCAGATCGTACCGCTCGAAAGCGTCTTTTGGTTGGCGAACCTGGACACGGGCGTGTTCTGCGGTGCGACGATTTTCGCGGCCACGTTTGCTGTCCTGTGCGCAACGTTTTTCACGGCGAAAAGACGCCGTGCCAAGCTCGAGGCAGAACTCGACACCTCAGACGACATTTAATGCGTAATGGGCCGGCTCTGGGTATCCAGAACCGGCCCATTTTGATGTTCGATGAGCCGAGTCGGCGTCTCTCACAATAGTAACTAGGAGCTAGCGAGGCCTATCCGAATTGACCTTATGAGCGGCGTCGGTTTCGAGCGCCGTGCGGCGGGCGCTGTAGGCGACGAGGCCGGCGCCTGCCGCGGCGAGTGCTGCAGCGGCTGCCGTAAGGGGAGCGTTGACATCGCCCGTGCCCGCAAGCGCGCCCACTTTTCCGGAGCGCTTGTTATTGCCGTGGTCCTTGCCACTGCCGGAGCTGCTTCCGCCGGAGCCGCCGCCCTCGTCAGTACCGCCGCCACTCGAGCCACCATCGCCGTCTGCTGTCATCGGGGCGTCGTGAAGCCCTGTCGTATTCGCGCTGTCGCATACGCCGACCTGAACTTCTGAGCGCTCGCATGCCGCGTCGGGTACATGAAGCTCGTGCAGTACGGCGCCCAGCGTCGAGTTTGCGCCCGGTCGAATTTCCTCGAACGTTACGGGATCGAGTGCCACCAGGTCACGCGCCTTCGCATACAGCGTGACGCGTTTGCCCACCTCGTCGCCCCAGCTCTCCGGGATGGCAAAGCTCATGCGGAATTGTGCCGTGCAGCCCGGTGCCAGCACGGCGTTTCCATTGTCGGCAACCAGCGGGTGCGTTGCAAAACGTGTGCCCAGCGTCTCGAGCGCGTACTTCACGTGTGCCATGTCGTTGGCCGAAGCGTCCTCGGCAAGCTCCGGATCGTAGATCGATGCCGTGCGTGCGTTCGCTCCGAATCCGATGGATGCGCTGGAGAACGGCTGGTTGGAACCCTCTCGGTACAGATCGATCGTTCCGGCGGTCAGCAAGGTGTTGCCGTCGTTTCGCACCGTGACCATGAAGGATTCGCCTGCCGCTCCGGGCACCACCGCGCCCGAGGTAGCGACCGCGCCCGTCGGAGTGGCACACGCCACCAAGGGCACTTCGATGCCGTGCAGCTCTGCCTCGCTCTTCTCCACGCTCACAATGTGCGTGGCGAGCGCGGAGAGCATACCACCCGACGTCAAAAATGTCGTTATCTGATCGACGGGATGGTCCAGTTCGCACATCACGAACGGCTCCGTGAACAGATCGCCTGCCAAGGTGCTGGCGAAGATGCGGAAGTGCTTGCCCATCACTGCTACCGGGTTGCCTTCTTCGTCGTAGGTTTGTCCCACCTTGCCATCGGTATTCTCTACATAGAGCACGCACCTGCCGTTGTTGCTCACGCTAAACGATGCCGGGCCACAGCCTGCGGCGCCCACGGGCTGCGTTGCAAATGCCGATGCGCCTCGCGTCCAAGTAATATGCTGCAGTTGCTCGTTGACGGTTGCCAAAAAGCCCGAATGTTGTGGCCACGGCACCGCACAGGATACCGTGGCGTCTGGTGACATAACGTCCCAGGCAGCAATGGACTGGCCGATCACGGCGTATGATGCGCAGCCGCAACCGTCTGCGGTCTCGTACGCAACGGGCACCACCATTTTGCCGTTGATATTTTCGGGTGCGCCCAGCTCGATGCTCGACGGTGCCTGCGGAAAGCGGAGAACCTGACGGAACGTGAGGCTGTCGCCCGACAGATCCGACCACAGGGTAAAGCACTCGAGCGCGACTTCTGCCTCGGTGCCCAACGCCTTCTCGGCGGTGGCTCCGCGGCGATGGAGATAGGCGCCCGACAGACGTCCGTCGACAAGCGTCTTGCCTACTGTGATACGCGGACATTGCAGGCAATGGTAGCCGTCCTCCTGCAGGCGGCCGCGCGAGATGCTGCGCCACGACGTGTGCGATACCACGCGAACCTCGCTATTGCTTATGCGCAGGCGCACAACGGACAGTATGCCGGATGTGCTAGCCGTGTCGAACCGGGTTGCGTCGCCTTCGGGGCGCTCGCCCGAGACCAGTAACACGTAGGCGTCCGTGTGCCCCGCGCCATCGGTGTATTCAACCATGTCGAAGTCGTAATCGAACGTGTCTCTGCGCTCCACGTCGGCCTCGCCAAAGCCAAGAGGGAAGTCGACCGGCATGGGAGCGGACCATGCGCCGTTTGCCTTCGTGTGCACTACCAGTCGCGAACGGCCATTCTCGCCGTAGCGCACCGAGGCGATACGGAACAGATATTCCGTGCCGGCGATCTCCGCAAACTTCATGCGGGCTTCGCTGAGCACGCCAGTAAACAGCACGTTGTCGCTCGAGGGCTTTATGCCGCCTCTCTCGTCCTCCGACACGCCGGCAGAATTGGCGTTCGAGTCCGCAACGGCGTTCGTCGCCTGGCCGATGTAGGTGTACTCATACATCGGTGCGGCATTTTCGTCATCCCCCATCAGGGCATGGACGAAATGTTCGACCTGTCCTGCGTCGTTGCTCTCTGCATCCGCCTCGAGCTCAATGCGTGTGACCGCTTGCTCCCAATCGCGTACGATCGGTACGACGTTTACGGCGGTGGCTGCAACTTCGGAGCATGCGAGCAGCTCGGCATTGGTGACGATGGTGGCCGACGCGATAAACTGCGCTACGCTGCCCGACTCGGCATTGCCGGTCGCGCCAAAGCAGGCATCCAGCGTATAAGGCGTGTCTCCGCTCAGTGCCAACTCAGAGTGCTGGAGCACATATTGGTCGCCGTTGTTCACCGACATATCCCACGAATCGGCGAGTGTGGGCCACGACCCCGACCAGGCCTTGGTGGTCCACTTGAACATGATGAACTGGAGTATCACGTCGACATCGACGTCTGCACCCACGCGCAGCCGCGGAAGCTGGTGGCCGTCCGCCTTCTCGTACCCAATGAACAGTGTGAGGGATGCGGCACCGCGCACGGCGGACGAAGCGACGCCTGCAACGCCGGCTCCAAAGGTGACGGCAAGCCCGATCTGGATGGTGAATGATCCCGACGTATTGGAATAGTCGAGCGAAATGTTTTTGAAGAACGCCGCACCGCTGCCGTGTGTGTGGGCGCCTACCGCGAGCGCTAGCTTTGCCAACACCCAAGGATTGACGTTTAGGAAAAACGGCACCGGGCCCAAGGTAAACTGCTCGGTCCAATTGAGGTCGGTTTTTACTTGGAAGAGAGCCTTAATATTGCCGTACGCCGGATCGTTGTTGTTGCCCCAAGTTTTGCCAACCCAGTCGTAGGCGAGCGATCCGTACACCTGTGTTGCGATATCCATCGTGAATAGCAGCGTGTAATGGTGGCGAAGGAGCTTAGTGTTTCTTGGGTCGGTGCCCGAACCGGCACTCATGCTCTTGTACTGATTCCACTTCCCCTCCATCTCGTCGAGGTAGCGGTTTGCCTGCTTGGCGCCCGACTCGCGCGGCGACTTCTTCCAGTATTCCGGATCCGGATTGCCCGAATCGTTCATGTAGCCGACCGGTTTGTATCCGCCGCCAAACAGTACGTACCCGGCAAACGAGAAATCGAAGAGAATCGGAAACGTGGGCATCCAGCAGGTGAACTTGTTGCCGCCGATGCCGGGGAACGCCGCGGGGAAATCAAACGGAGTGATCTCTTGATCCATGGTGGTGGGAATGATGGTGGTCGAGCCCGATTCCGCCTTGGAAGCTGGTGCGGTGGCAACGCCCATGGGGGAGGAGAGCGTGTAGGTTTTGCCCTGATAGTCGAGCACAAAGCGCAGCTTGCATCCTTCTTCCAGAAGGCCCGACGCCGCATCGAGGAACTTGTCTTCGAGCGTGAACGTTGCCAGATTATCCGAACCCGACGCGCTGGCCTTGATCTGACCGATCTGCGTGACGGTTTCGGGCGAACTGCCCGCGGCAGGCGTCACTTTGTTGATGCGCAGCGTTGCCTGTCCACCCTGTGGCAGATGTGCCTGCACGGTAAAGGCGTGCGTATCGGGCTGCTCGTTTGCCGTGTCGTCCTTCGGCAATGCCATGAACGTGGCTTCAGCGTATTGGATGTCCCATTCGTCGAATGTGAGCTGGCGGAAGTACGGCTCGCCGTCGGAAAGCGGACGCGTGGGCGCGGTTATGGCGGTGCCGCCCTGGATACGCGCAAGGGGAATCTCGACATCGCGGTAGCCCGCCATGCTAATGGAGATGCCGCCGTTAAAGTCGTACGCGTCGAGAAGCGTTGCCTCGTCCACGTAGCCTTCCGAAAGCGGCGCGACCTCAAAGATGGCCGTGCCCTCATCGTCGGTCGTGGCGGAGAGCTGCTTGCCCGCGGCATAACGCGACGCGAGCGTGACCTGCGCTCCCTTGACGGGCATATTCTTGTTGGCGACGTCGACCACGACCACACCAAACATGGTGCGCGAGAGAACGAGCACCCTGAAGGGATCTTCTTCATCGGCATAGGCTTCGGCGGGCGCGAACGGCAGTATGAAGGCGTTTGAGGTGCCCGGCACGCGCGGCAACATCATGCTCGCCAGCGAGGACGCTCCGGCAACAAGTAACGAACGGCGATCAAGCATCTTGGGCTCCCATCCCGCAGGTATCGGTGGAAATAATCCAATTTTGCGAGAAGGTGCCCCGTGGCGGTAGTGCCGTTCAAGGGTCAAAATGTCCAATTTAGGCGAGCGAAGTGCCGGGCTCCGGATCGCGTTCGATGCGCTTGGCAGCCCGGTCGCTAACGCAACATATGAGCGACCAGCTCGGCGCGCGTGCCGATGCCAAGCTTTGCATATACGCCGGATAGGCGGTTTTTAACAGTGCCCGGCGACACGCCCATATGGCGTGCGATTTCGGCGTTGGTCCACCCACGGCAGGCGAGCATGGCCATGGTGAACTCCGTGGTCGTTAGATCGTCGGCCACGTCCTCGCCCGAATCGGGGTTGTGGATGCGCCGCCAGCCGTAGCTGAATCGATACGTAATCTCGATGATGCGTGCGAAATCGTCAGGGTATTGCGATTTTAGGCATGCCTCGATGAGTCCTTGCAAAAGGCCATGGTGTTCGCCGATGAGCTCGATAAGGCCGTCGGGACGCGCAATGTCCCAAGCGGCTCCGAAGTGTGCCTTTGCGGCGTCGACGTCTTTGAGGCTCATGTATGCCATGGAAGCTGCCAGGTGCAGGAACAGTTCCGAGATCGGATAGCTTTCCTGTTTCATGATCAGGGCGTTTTCCGCCATGCCCAGACTGCGGCCGTATTCGCCGCGCAGATACAAGGCGTGCGCCATCACGTAGCTGGCGAACAGGCGCAGGCCTTCGGGCAGATGCGCCGCAAGCGGATGAAACTCTTCGGCAGAATACGGGGAAGGCAAGTGCAACAGGACACTCGCGGCCGAGGCGAACAGGATATGCGTGGCGTGAGCGGCGGGCGATTCCTCGTCAGTTGGCGTATCGAGGATGCCCGTAAGGCAACGACGGGCATCGGCGATACGGTTGAGCGACAGACTGGCATATCCGCAGATAAAGCATGCGGAATAGCGCAGCGCGGGATCGGTGGCGTCAAGATAGGGGCGCGCCGTCTTGGCAGCGAGGGTGGCCTGTCCGCGAAAGTACAGCGCTTCTGCCGTGGCGATGGTGCGTGAATCGGGGTCGGAAATGCCTGCAACCGCAGCGTCAATCTGCCCCGGCACAAAGGCGGTGCACATCAACGGCATGGGAATGAGCGGGTAACTATCGCAGTCCATCTTCCATCTTCCATCAGGTGGCCACATTAGCAGCAATTGTACTCCTGTTGCTCGGGACTGGAATTTGTGGTTATCGCCTACGATTATGCCGAACGAATAAAGGAAGAGTCTATTGGCAATGCTCCCAAGGGAGCTACCGAAGTCTAGCTGACCTCGACATTAGGAAAAATTGCCACCCCTGCAAAAAGCTCCGTTGCAGCGATGGGAAACGAACCTTGCTCTGCATATAATGAGGGCATATGACAGCGCGTTTGCATATGCGCGGCGCGTTCCATCGAACCGAAAAGGAGCCCTGCATGGATCCCAACAAGCGTCCCGACGATATGGTGCGTATCACCACTCCCGAACTTGCCCAGGTGTTCATCGGCGAGCAGGTCACCGCAATCCGCGAGCAGATCGGTGACAAGAAGGTTCTGCTGGCCCTTTCCGGCGGCGTTGACAGCTCGGTCGTCGCGGCGCTCCTGATCAAGGCCATCGGCAAGCAGCTCATCTGCGTGCACGTGAACCACGGCCTCATGCGCAAGGGCGAGAGCGAGCAGGTCGTCGACGTGTTCCAGAACCAGATGGACGCCAACCTGGTCTATGTGGACGCCACCGACCGCTTCCTCGATAAACTCGTCGACGTCGACGAGCCCGAGGCCAAGCGCAAGATCATCGGCGCCGAGTTCATCCGCGTGTTCGAGGAGGAGGCCCGCAAGGTTGGCGACGAGGTCAGCTTCCTCGCCCAGGGCACTATCTACCCCGACATTCTGGAGTCGCAGGACGGCGTGAAAGCCCACCACAACGTTGGCGGTCTGCCCGAGGACCTGCAGTTTGAGCTCTGCGAGCCCGTTAAGCTGCTGTACAAGGACGAGGTGCGCGTCGTGGGCCGCGAGCTCGGCCTGCCCGAGAACATGGTTGAGCGTCAGCCGTTCCCCGGTCCTGGCCTGGGCGTCCGCTGCCTTGGCGCCATTACCCGCGACCGCCTCGAGGCGCTGCGCGAGGCCGACGCCATCGTGCGCGAGGAGATCGACAAGGCCGGTCTGACCATCTGGCAGTACTTTGCCGTGGTGCCCGATTTCCGCGCCACCGGCGTGCGCGAGGGCAAGCGCGCCTACGACTGGCCCTGCATTATTCGCTGCATCAATACCGTCGATGTCATGACCGCTGAGGTGCCCGAGCTCGACTGGGCGCTGCTCAAACGCATTACCGCACGCGTGACCGCCGAGGTCCCCGGTATCTGCCGCGTTTGCTACGACCTTACGCCGAAGCCCGTCGGCACGGTCGAGTGGGAGTAAGCTAACTCAGCTGGTAGGCGACGAGAACTAGCAGATGTGACAAAGGGACGGTCCCTTTGTCACATCTTCGATGTTATGTGCGGGATGGTACACCACACGGCGTGCCATCCCGTTCGTTATTTTAATGAGCCGGGTGCGCGAGCGGGAAGAATCACGAGCATGGTCGTTCCGCGCTTCGAGCTTTCTTCGACCTCGATGGAGCCGCCGTGAAGCGCGGCGATCTCCCAGACCAGCGCAAGCCCCAGCCCCACACCGCCATATGCTCTGCTGCGCGATCTGTCGACACGAAAGAAGGGCTGAAAGATGCTCGTCTGGTATTGCTTGGGAATGCCTGGCCCTTGGTCACGCACGCGAAGCAGCACGCGGTCGCCTTCGGCACGGGCGCCGATTTGCACGGTTGAGCTGGGCGCACTGTAGCGAATGGCATTCTCAACCAGGTTGAACAGTAGCCGATAGATCAACGTGTCGCAGCCGATCGTTTGCGCGTCGCCCTTGCTTACAAGCGTGATGCCCTTTTGCTCGGCAAGGGGCGCCAGGTCGGTGAGCACTTCTTCGATCATCGGCGCCAGGTCAATCGCATCGTTGCAGGGAACACTACGCAGCTCGCTCATCTCGAGCAGGGTCTTTGTCATGTGCGTCATTCGCTCGGTCTGCTCCTGCAGCAGCCGGAGCAGGCTCGCTGTATCGGCATCGGCGTCGGGGTGCTCAGCGCAAAACAACTCAACCTGGGCTTGCATGAGCGCGAGCGGCGTGCGCAGCTCGTGCGCCGCATTGCCCGTAAACTGTCTTTGTGCGGATAATCCCTCGTCAAGGCGGGAAATCATGTCGTTAAACGACGCGCTGCAGCGCCTGAGTTCAGAGGGCACGTCCTCGCTGATCTTTGTGTCGGCGAGGTTGTCGGGCCGCACGCTCTCGACTTGCGCCGCAAAGGAGCGCAACGGCTGCAGCGCATATCCGCTCACGAAGTAGGCTAGCACGCCACCGAGCAGCGTCGCCGCCGCGGTTATGCACCAGCTCGTCGCGCTAAACGATGCTTGGGCGTCGCTCACGACGATGGTCAACTCATCGTCGAGCTCTTTGCTTGCCGGGTCAAATGAGCTGGGCGCTGCGGTCTCCACCTTGTTGTGCGCCGCCGCTTCTGCACCAATCGAGTCCATGTAGCGCATGCCGGAGTAACCAACCAGGCAATTCATAAGTACGCAGGTCGAACATATCAGTAAGGCCGTCATCAACGTGATGCGCCACTGCAGCGACAGCCGCTTCATTTGCCGTCCTCCATAACGTAGCCTTCGCCGATTCGGTTGCGGATGGGGTCGTGCCCCAACGCGCCGCGCAGCTTTTTGCGCAGCGATGAGATATGCACGCGGGTCGCGTTGCTAAAGCTGTTGACGCTGCTGTCCCATACATGCTCGATAAGCTCTTCCTGGCGCACCGGCCGCCCTTGGTTAAGCATCAGGGATTCCAGGATGCCGGTCTCCTTGCGCGTGAGGGATAGAACCTCGCCGCCCACGGAGGCGAGGCGCGCCTTGGTGTCAAAGCTCAGTGATCCACAGGTTAGAACAACGTCGCTTTGCGTAAAGCGCCCGAGCGTGAGGCTGCGCATGCGTGCCGCCAGCTCGTCAAGATGGAACGGCTTGGTGAGGTAGTCGTTGGCGCCCGCACCGAGCCCCGCTACCTTGTCGGAGACCTCGCCGCGTGCCGAGAGCACGAGCACCTTGGTCTCGCAATCAGTTGTCCTGAGTTGCCTGAGCACGGTCATGCCGTCGACATGGGGGAGATTGAGGTCGAGCACAACAAGATCAAAGGTCTCGACATCGAGCAGATCGAGGGCCTGTTGTCCGTCGTAGCAGCAGTCGACGCTATAGGCCAAGTTGCGCAGGCTGCGTGCGATCGCATCGCACAGCGCCCGCTCGTCCTCGACGACCAAGATACGTATAACGTTCTCCTTGCATAATCATTCACGCTTAACACGGATTTTATAGTCGGTATGGTCCAATGGGTCGCGAAACGAAAGGAGTGGTCAGATTGTTCAAAGCGATTAAGCCTGTGGCGCAGGTGGCTTTGCTGATCGTTGGGGTAGCCATGGTTGGCTTTGGAATTATGCGCGGCGAGGCAGATGCCGTGCTGGCCAAGGCAATCAGGCTGTGCTTGGAGTGTATCGGAATTGGATAAAAGAAAAAACACTGCATCGCATCTTTTAGCGCGATTTCGTGGATTGATTCAGGCGGCGGCGACGCTTGCGACCAATATTCACCTGCCTAACTTTGCCAAGGGCGGCATCTACCAGGGAGCGGGCAAAGCCGTCTGCGTGCCGGGCCTCAACTGCTACTCGTGTCCGGCGGCCTCGGGTGCGTGCCCCATCGGGTCGTTTCAGTCGGTGGTGGGCTCGTCTAAGTTTAGCTTTTCGTATTACGTCACCGGAACGCTCATTCTGATCGGCGTGCTGCTGGGACGTTTTGTATGCGGCTTTTTGTGCCCGTTTGGATGGCTACAAGAGCTTTTTCATAAGATTCCCAGCAAAAAGCTCTCCACGAAAAAGCTCAAGCCGCTCACGTACATCAAGTATGCCGTGCTGCTGTTTGCCGTGGTGCTGCTGCCCGTCTTGGTGGTTAACGATGTGGGTATGGGCGACCCGTTCTTTTGCAAGTACATCTGCCCGCAAGGTGTGCTCGAGGGCGCGATTCCGCTGTCCATCATGAACGTGGGAATCCGCTCCGCGCTGGGAAAGCTCTTTTCTTGGAAGCTCGCGATCCTCATTGTGGTTGCGGTGCTGAGCGTGCTGTTCTATCGCCCCTTCTGCAAATGGATTTGCCCCCTCGGCGCATTTTATGCGCTCATGAACAAGGTGTCATTGCTGGGGATTCGGGTTGATCATTGTAAATGCGTCTCGTGCGGCAAGTGCGCCAAGGTGTGCCAGATGGACGTGGACGTTACGCGTACGCCCGACCATGCCGAGTGCATTCGTTGCGGCAAATGCGTGGGCGCGTGCCCCGTCGATGCTATTAGCTTTCGCTACGGGCTGGGTTTGACGGGCGACAAACCCGCGCAGTCCACGCAAGCCTGCGAAAACAAATAGGTACCTATATAAGTTTCGATATAAACGGAGGAACCATGAAACTGTCAAAAATTGCGGCTCTGTTGATGCTGCCCGTGCTGGCGCTGACTCTCGCGGCGTGCTCTGCCCCCAAGGGCGACGCGAAGGATGCCACGAGCGGCGATGCGCAGATTGCCGAGCTCATAGCGCAAAAGCCGTCGAGTGCCGAGGAGGCGGCCGAGCTGTACCAGCAGCTGCTGCAAAAGGAAAACGAGATCTTTGCGAGCGATAACGCCCTATGGGAAAAGGTGTTCCTTGCGGCCAACAAAGACACTCCCATGATTGAGGACGGCAAGAACTACGGTGACTTCTTGCTCGATACCATCGAGGGCGCCAAGGATCAGTTTGCGGCTGACGAGCTTAAGACGCTTAAGGCGGGCGCGCAGCAGGTCAAGGAGATCGAGGACAAGCTCATGGCGCTGGAGAAGGAGTTCCCCGGATGCGGCAGCACGCCCGGCGAGGGGGAGAGCGTCGATGCCTCGACCGCAGGCATGACCAACGGCGAGAGTGGGGAGACGAAGTTTCCCAGCTTTAAGGGCAAGGACTTGGACGGCAACGATGTAAACAGCGACGAGCTGTTCTCCAAGAACAAGGTCACCGTCATGAACTTCTGGTTTACCACCTGCAAGCCGTGCGTGGGAGAGCTGGGCGATCTGGAGAAGCTCAACAAGGAGCTTGCCGAGAAGGGCGGCCAGGTCGTGGGCGTTAATTCCTTTACGCTCGATGGCAACAAAGACGAGGTGGCCGATGCCAAGGACGTGCTTTCCAAGAAGGGCGTGACGTATAAGAACATCTGGTTTAAGTCGGACAGCGAGGCCGGAAAGTTCACCTCCAACCTGTACTCGTTCCCGACCACCAATGTGATCGACCAGAACGGTAACATTGTGGGAGAGCCGATCATGGGCGGC
The DNA here is from genome assembly GCF_003474365.1 of Collinsella sp. AF38-3AC. NCBI lineage: Bacteria > Bacillati > Actinomycetota > Coriobacteriia > Coriobacteriales > Coriobacteriaceae > Collinsella > Collinsella sp. AF38-3AC. Next base: position 58,082 of record NZ_QROM01000009.1, on the reverse strand, counting down.
ATCAACTCCGCTGAGCAGCGCGAGGCGCTCAACAAACTGATCGATCAGGCACTCGCGAAGAGCGAACAGTAAGTCCGTGGGACAGACAACTGAAGGGGAGTCGCTGGAAACAGCGACTCTTTTTTCTGCTTCGGGGTAGCATCATGGGTATACGTCGAAAGGGGGCGGCTATGGTCGGCAGCATGGTCGAGCGGTTGCCGTTTTGGGGACAACTTACATCCGATGAGCAGACGCTCGTGGCAGAGCGCTCGTCGCTGCGATCCTTTGATGCCGGGCAGATAATCGGTAGCAGCGGAAATTCTTGCACTGGCATTGTTTTTATTATCGAAGGTGACATTCGCGTGAGCCTGCTTTCCGAGGAAGGCAAGGAGGTCACGCTGTTTAGGGTTGGCTGCGGAGAGTGCTGTGTCACCACGGCCTCGTGCGTTATCGAGCAGATTTCATTTGACACCATGGTGGTTACAGCACGCAGGTCATCGCTTTTGGTGGTGCCTGCGAGCGTGTGTGCCCAGCTCGCCCGCGATAATGTCTACGTTAAGGCCTTTATGCTCCAGGTTGAGGTGAAGCGCTACTCCCAGGTGGTATGCGTGCTGCAGCAGATGCTCTTTAAGCGCCTCGATCAGCGCGTCGCCAGCTACGTGCTCGAGCATTGCCGAGCTGCGGGCACAGCAGAAGTTGCCGTAACGCAAGACGAGCTTGCACGCGACATCAACTCTGCGCGCGAAGCGGTGACGCGCGCTCTGCGACGTCTTGCGCAGGACGGGCTCATCGAGATTAGGCGCGGACGGATTATCGTGCGTGATGTAGATGGGTTAGCACGGTTGGTCTAGACCTACCGCGCAGCTGCATCTGCCGTCGGCAACATATTTTCCGTTTGGTGACTTGGTCACAGAACGCGACCGCAGTGCCTTGGCATACTTGCCCAAAGCAACCAGCAAAGGAGTGCGCTATGGGATTGTTTGATTTGTTTGCAGGACCGGACATTAATGTGGGCGTCCAGGAATGGAAGGCTTCTAAGGGGGCGGTGCTGCTCGACGTGAGGAGTGCTGACGAGCATGGACAGGGCCACATTCCGGGCAGCGTCAACGTTCCGCTCAATCGTATCAACCAGGTGCTTGAGCTGTATCCAGACAAGGGCACGCAGCTTTTCGTGCATTGCCTGAGCGGTGCGCGAAGCAACCAAGCTGTGAGTTTTCTTAAGCGTTCTGGGTATGGCAGTGTCAAGAATATCGGCGGCATAAGCGGCTACACGGGAAAGGTGGTGCGTTGGCTATGAAGGTGGTTATCGTTGGAGGCGTCGCGGGCGGCGCATCGGCGGCGGCACGTTTGCGCAGACTCGACGAGCAGGCCCAAATTGTCATCTTTGAGCGCACGGGTTTTGTATCGTATGCCAACTGTGGGCTTCCGTACTACATTGGCGGCGTGATGGAAGAAGAGAGCGCATTGACGCTGCAGTCTCCCAAGGGCTTTTGGGATCGCTTTCGCATTGCGGTCAAGACGAGTCACGAGGTGTTTGCCATCCATCCCGATTCGCATACGGTCGAGGTTCGCAATATGCTGACGGGCGAGGAATTTGTCGAGACGTATGACAAGCTCATCCTGTCGCCGGGTGCAAAGCCGATCCGCCCTGCGTTGCCGGGCATCGACTCGGATAAAATCTTTAGCCTACGCACCGTTGAGGACACGCTGCGTATTCACAGCTATGTTCGAGAGCGGCGACCGAGCAGTGCCGTCGTGATCGGCGGCGGCTTCATTGGCGTCGAGACGGCGGAGAATCTGTGTGAGCTGGGGCTCCAGGTGACCCTTCTGCAGCGTCCCGTCCAGCTTATGAACAACCTGGATTACGACATGGCGACCCTTTTGCATACCGAGGTGCGTGAGCACGGTATCGATCTGCGCCTCAAGGCCGATGTGACAGGTTTTGAGGAAGTTGATGGCCGCGTTGTCACCCATGTTGCGGGCGATGACCCTATCGGAGCCGATATGGTGCTGCTTGCCATTGGCGTGGCACCTGAGAGCCATCTGGCGCAAGAGGCGGGGCTCGAACTGGGCATCAAGGGGGCTATTGTGGTCAACGACCGCATGGAGACCTCTGCTGCCGACGTGTATGCCGTGGGCGATGCCGTGCAGGTCACGCATCAGGTGACCGGCGAGGACGCGGTCATTTCGCTCGCCGGCCCCGCCAACAAGCAGGGGCGTGTCGTCGCCGATGTCATAGCTGGCATGGACAGCTGCTACCTCGGATCGTTGGGCTCATCGGTTATCAAGGTATTCGACTTGACGGCGGCAAGCACGGGACTATCCGAAAAGGCAGCACACGCGGCGGGAATTGACTGCGACAGCGTGGTCCTGTCGCCCGGTTCGCATGCGGGTTATTATCCGGGTGCAACGCCCATGACCATGAAGGTTGTCTTCGAGAAGCAGGGATTGCGCCTGCTGGGTGCGCAAATCGTGGGCATCGATGGTGTGGACAAGCGTATCGACGTCCTGGCGACTGCCATCCAGGCAGGCATGCGCGGCGATAGGCTTAAGGATTTGGACCTAGCATACGCGCCGCCGTATTCATCGGCGAAGGATCCCGTCAATATGGCGGGCTTTATGATCGAGAACCTCAATCGCGGCATACTGGCGCAGTGGCATTGGGAGGATGAGCCCAACTTGCCACGCGATGGCAGCGTGCAGCTGCTCGATGTTCGTACGGAAGGGGAGTATGAGCGCGGGCATATCGATGGTTTCGTAAACATTCCCGTCGATGATCTGCGCAATCGCCTGGGCGAGCTCGACCGGGCCAAGCCGGTTTACGTGATTTGCCAGAGCGGCATTCGCAGCTACATTGCTTGCCGCATTTTGGCGCAGCATGGCTTTGAGTGCTTTAACTTCTCGGGCGGCTATCGCTTCTTTGCAGCCGTGACTGAGGCTCGCCGCGGCAGCGCTAACGTTATGCCGTGCGGGCTCGAAAAGTAGCGCGCATTGGAATGTGACAAAGTGACAGCCTCTTTGTCGCATCGGGGATGTTATACGCGGGATGGTGCGCCATGCGGCGTGCTGTCCCGTTTTTTTTTGTTCGCTACATTCCTTACTGGTACCGGCAGAAAAGCTGATAGAGTAGGTCAAACGTGTCGAACGCGAACGGCGGGGGAGAGGTTGCCGTCCATGCTGGATCTCAGAGATATTTGCAAAAGGTATGTTGCGCAGTCGTTTACGCAGGTGGCGCTCGACAGCGTAAGCCTGTCTTTTCGCGATAACGAGTTCGTGGCCATCCTGGGTCCCTCGGGCTCGGGAAAAACTACGATGCTCAACGTCATTGGTGGACTCGATCATTTTGATTCCGGCGACTTGCTGATCGACGGCATCTCGACCAAGGACTTCAGCGACCGCGATTGGGATGCCTACAGAAACAATCGCATTGGCTTTGTGTTCCAGAGCTATAACCTCATTCCGCATCAGACCATTTTGGAAAACGTTGAGTTGGCGCTCACGCTCACGGGTGTGGGGCATGCCGAGCGCCGCCAGCGTGCGCGCGAGGCGTTGGAGAAAGTTGGCCTGGGCGAGCACGTTAACAAACGCCCGAGCCAGCTATCGGGCGGACAGATGCAGCGCGTGGCCATCGCCCGCGCCCTGATCAACGACCCCGAGATCGTGCTGGCAGACGAGCCGACCGGCGCCCTAGACTCAACGACATCCGTGCAGGTCATGGATTTGCTCAAGGACGTGGCGCGCGACCGTCTGGTCATTATGGTCACGCACAATCCCGAGCTGGCGTACAAGTACGCTACGCGCATCGTCAACCTGGCGGACGGCAAGATCACCGACGATTCCGACCCCTTTGATGTTGCCAAGGCCGCGCGCCGCGAGGCCAAGCCTACGCGCAAAACCTCGATGAGCTTTGTGACGGCGCTGGGGCTTTCTGCCCGAAACCTCATGACCAAGAAGGGCCGTACGGCCATGACGGCCTTTGCGGGCTCGATTGGCATTATCGGCATTGCGGCGATCCTGGCACTCTCCAATGGCGTAAACGGCTACATCAAAAAGGTTGAGGAGGACACGCTCTCGAGCTACCCACTCAGCATTTCCAAGCAGGATTACGACCTGTCGTCCATGATGGGCGGAGAGGGGGCCACGGATGACGGTTCGTCTGAAAGCGTGGATTCGTCCGACGACAGTGCCGGCGGCGAGGCTAAGGGAACCGATAAGATTCCTGTGGTCACGGCCGTAAAGGATATGTTTGCGAGCGTTAAGTCCAATGACATGACGAGCTTTAAGGCATGGCTCGATGCCGGTGGCGACGGCATCGATAAAGAGGTCAACGCCATTCAGTACGGCTACGGTGTATCGCCGGTTGTCTATCGTGCCGGCAAGGGCGATGAGAAGCCTGTCCGGCTGGTGCCCAACGCCATGACCGAGGCCATGAGCGGAGGCGCGAGCTCGGCGGCAACGGTGAGCATGGATTCCATGGGAACCTCGGTCTTTAACGAGATGATTGACGACCAGAGCCTGCTCGACAGCCAGTACGATGTCGTTGCCGGCCATTGGCCCACGTCCGCCAACGAGGCCGTGATGGTGCTTTCGAGCCGCGGCACGGTGGGCGACTATACGCTCTATAGCATCGGTGCGCTGGATATCGATGAGCTCAATGACCTGGTCAACAGCGCCATGACGGCCGACGGCAAGGTCGAGACGCCCGAGACCGGCACCGACTTTACCTACGACGATGCGCTGTCCACGACATTTAAGGTGTTGTCGCCGGCCGATGCCTATCGCAAAAACGAAGAGACCGGCATGTGGACTGACATGTCTGGCGATGCCGACTTTATGGCGTCCAAGGTTGCTGACGGTATCGACGTGCGCATTGTGGGCGTGGTGCGACCCAACGAGACGGCTAACGCGAGTGCATTGTCCCCGGGCATTGCCTACACGCATGCGCTGACTCGCCAGCTTATGGAGCGCGCTGCCGATTCGCAGATCGTGCAGGAGCAGCTTGCCCGCCCCGAGACGGATGTCTTTACGGGTAAAACCTTTGATGAGCTGCAAGGCGAGGCCAAGCAAGGCGTTGATCTGGGCAGCATGTTCAGCGTGGACGAGGCGGCGCTAAAGAGCGCGTTCTCGCTCGATACGTCTGCGCTCTCGGGTGCGGCCAGCGGTATGGACCTTTCTGGTATCGACTTGTCCGGTCTGGACATTGACCTTTCGGGCGTTGGGAAGGACATCGACTTCAGCGACATCATGGCCAAAGCGCCGGCTCCAGATTTCTCGGGCATCTTTGACGGTCTGGAGCTCACACCCGAGCAAATGCAGCAGGTGGGAACGCTTGCCAACCAGCTGTTTGAGGGCTTTATACAGTCGGATCAGTTTAAGGCGCTGTCGCCCGAAGATCTTAAAGACGCGTCAAAGCTTGCTGCCGCTTTCTCGACGTATCTTGAGCATGATGCCGACGCCCAGCAATACCTGGCTCAGCTCAAGGCGCTCGGCGGCGATGCCCTGGCCGAGCGTCTTGAGCACGCGATGACCGACTATGTGCAAAAGCAGCTGGCTCCGTATCTGCAGCAGTCTATGGATCAGGTGACCAAGACAATCAGCGAGCAGATCGCGATGACGGTATCGGCCCAGCTCAAGATGGGTGCGGCGGGACTTATGGACCAAATGGCGACGCAGATGTCTTCGAGTTTTGCCAACTTGGCGAGCGCCATGCGCGTGGATGCGGGTGCCTTCGCTCGTGCCATTCACTTCAACATGGACGCCGAGGACCTGAGCTCGCTCATGATGAGCTATGCCAAGGCGTCAAAGCTCACCTACGATAACAATCTGACCACGTTGGGCTATGCGGACGAGGCAGACCCCATCTCGGTCAAGATTTTCCCGCGTGACTTTGAGGCCAAGGAGCGCGTACTCGATCACATCGATGCGTACAACAAGCAGGTTAAAGCCACTGGCCACGATGAACAGGCGATCTCGTACACCGACTACATGGGCATCATCATGGGTTCGGTGACCGACATCGTGAACACCATCAGCTTGGTGCTCATCGCATTCGTGAGTATCAGTTTGATGGTGAGCTCCATCATGATCGGCATCATCACCTACATCAGCGTGCTGGAGCGCAAAAAGGAGATTGGCATCCTGCGCGCGATTGGCGCATCGAAGCGTAACGTGGCCAACGTATTCAATGCCGAGACCTTTATCGAAGGCCTCATTGCCGGCGTCTTTGCCATTGTCGTCGTGGTGGCTGTGAGCCTTCCGGTTAATGCCTGGGCGCTTGCGGCCAAGCAGGTTCCCAATCTGATGAGCCTGCCCGTTCAAGACGCGCTGATGCTCATCGCAATTTCGGTGCTACTGACGGTCGTTGCTGGCCTGCTACCTGCCCGCAGTGCATCCAAGAAAGACCCCGTGGAAGCCCTACGCTCCGAATAATGTGACAAAGGGACTGTTCCTTTGTCACATTGATTTGAGAATGGATGTTGATGTATTTATCGCTGGCCCCTATGGAGGGCATTACCGGGCATGTGTTCCGTCGCGTGCATGCGGAGTGCTTCGGCGCGCTCGATTGTTATTACACGCCGTTTTTGCCGCCGCCGCGGGTGGGCAATCGCTTTGGCGGCAAGGCGTTTAAAGAGATCGACCCTGCTAATAACCAGGGACTTAACGTGGTGCCCCAGCTGATGTCCAAGAATGCGGACGAGTTTGTGTGGGCGGCACAGGTGCTTGCCGATATGGGCTACCGCGAGGTCAACCTCAACCTTGGCTGCCCCTCGGGTACGGTTGTCGCCAAAGGAAAGGGTTCGGGCTTTCTGCGCAACCTGGATGAGCTCGAGGTGTTCTTGAGCGACGTGTGCGAACGCTCGCCCTTGCCGGTGTCGGTCAAGACCAGACTGGGGCTCGAATGCGATGACGAGTACGAGCGCGTGCTCGACCTCTATTGCCGAATGCCGCTGGCGGAGTTGATCGTGCATCCGCGCGTGCAAAAGGACCGTTATACGGGCTCACCGCGCAAAGAGTTTTACGGCGAGACGCTGGAACGGGCGCCGTTCCCCGTGGCCTATAACGGCGACATCTTTGATCTTGAGGACATGGATGCGCTGGTGAAGGCCTATCCCGGAACACGTCACGTAATGTTGGGGCGCGGCTTGCTTGCGAATCCCGCGCTGGCTCGCATGGTTAAGGGCGACCCTGCCGCTACCGCCGCTGAGCTGCAACGCTTCCATGACATGCTGTTTGCGGCCTATGCGGACGAGATTGGGGGCAACGCGGTCTTTCGCATGAAGGAGTGGTGGTTCTACGCCAAATGCGCCTTCGCCGATCCCGCGACCGTTCACAAGCTCGTACGCAAGACCAAAAAGGTCGATGAATACCGTGCCGCCGTCGAGCGTGTCTTTCGCGAGCAGCCACTTGCGCCCATCGCCCGCTTTTGTGGCTAAATGATCCCTTGGGGACGGAGAAGAACGGATCGCCTGTGCTGGGCCCATGCAAAAAGCTGTACGCCAGCATCCAAAGATGTCGAAAAATGTCGACTTTGGATGCTGGTGTACATGTTTGGGTCGTATGGGTTGGGGCCCTGGACGGACAGAGCGTGCGTACTAGAGCAGGTTTTCCTGCACCCACGCGATGATGTCGCTCGATTCGTAGAGTGGTTTGCCGTCGATGAACAGGCAGGGAACCTGGCGTTTTCCGCCGACGGCGATGAGTGTCTGTTCGGCATCGGAATCGGTCGAGATATTGCGCTCGGGAATGGTCACGCCGTTATCGGCCAAAAAGTGCTTGACCTTTAAGCAATACGGGCAGCCGGTCATAACGTACAGCGCGAGCTCGTGATTAGTAGCCATAGGTCTCCAATCGGTTGAGGTTTTGATTGAAATACCCAAAGCCGCCGCGGTCTATGCGCGCGTCAACGAAGACTCGATGGCCTGGACCAGAAACGCCGTGGCTCCGGTGGCGCAGGGCTTGTCGTAGTAGTCAACAAAGCGCTGGTCGGCAAGATAACCGTGGGCGAGGCCCAGGTACGCCTCGTCTTGGGGCTCGCATCCCCAGTTGAGAGCAATCCAGCGACGATGCATCGCGACAAGCTTACGAGCCTCGTTGCTCTCTGGGTCGCCAATGCCCATGGCAATCGAGAGCTGGCCCAGAATAGCGCGTTCAAGTTCCTTCATGTCGTTCCATGTCTCGGGGTCCATGTCCAGCAGCGCCTCGTTTGCTGCATCGATAGCCTCATCGCCATAGCGCGCCCGCGCTTCGGCGCCGTAGCGCTCCTCGTTTTCCTGCACGGTGTGCCAGCGCTCCAGTTGCGGCAGGACGGCGCCCATGAGCGAGACGGCTTCGTCGAGCGACATGCCGGTGTTTTGCGCCAGCCGCGGGGCACAATCCTCGATCATTGCCTCCATGGTGGTGTCGTAGGTGTACTGGCCATGGTCGTAGCACCACTTGCAGTAATGGTCGGTCGCGGTACCCGCAGCATCGGTGCCGCAGTCGTCGGGCGTGAGTATCATGCCGCAGCTCTGGCAATAGTGCTCGGGCATTTCAAGCAGATGAGACAGTGGCTCGCCGGTCACGGCGGCGATGAGCTTCATCATGTCGATGCCCGGTATGACCTCGCCACGCTCCCAACGGCTGACGGCTTGGCGTGTGACGAAGAGCTTGGCGGCGAGCTGCTCCTGGGTAAGGTGATGGGCGCGACGGACGGCGATGAGCTTTTCTGCAAAGGCCATAGCGGCTCCTTTCTGCTGGTTGATGGCTTAAGCATACGCGGCAGCAGGTGCCCTTCCAAGCAACCGTTGGTTGCACGACGGAGGACCGCGGCGAAGAATTGCGCGCAACGCCCCACGCCTCCATGCCGTACAATGACCGGCATGGAACCTATCGCACACATACATACCGACCTGCCGCAGAAGTTCGGCATTCCGCGCAACAGCTTTTTGGCGCCCCATCTTGAGGGGCGCATTGTCTTTGAGCCGGAATATGCTTCCAGCGCGTCAGTTGAGGGTCTGGACTCCTTCTCTCACCTGTGGCTGCTCTGGCGCTTTGAAAACGGAACGCCCGGCGGCACGGCCGAAGACATCGCCGTCGATGCCAAGACGCAGGACAGGTCCGGCACCAATGCCAAGTGGTCGAAAACTGTGCGCCCGCCGCGTCTGGGCGGAGCCGAGCGCGTGGGCGTCTTTGCCACGCGCAGCCCGTTTCGCCCCAATCCTATCGGACTTACCTGCGTAAGGCTCGATCACGTTGAGCTCACCGACGATGGCCCCATCATCCATGTGCTGGGGGCCGATCTGCGCGACGGCACGCCCATCTACGACATTAAGCCCTACATTCCGTTTGCGGACTGTCACCCGGATGCGACCGGCGGCTGGATTGAGGATGCTCCGTGGCAAGAGCTCGACATCGAGTTCCCGCAGACGCTGCAGGATATGGTCCCGCCCACAAAGCTCCCCGGCCTGGTCGAGGTCCTGCGCCAAGACCCGCGCCGCGCAGGCAGCAAGCACGAGCCGAACCGCGTCTATCATCTGGCCTTCGCCGGGCTCGACATATCTTTTACGGTCGACGAAACCCAGCTAACCGTAGTTGCCGTCAACGACGCGCAAGACTAACCTGCCATTCGTCTGCACCCGTCAAATTAAGCGCCAAACCCCGCGCCAAAACCGCCCACGCTGGTGGACAATAGCGCCTATCGAAACAGTCTACTTTGCACGGGAGTCCAGCATGAAATACGACTTCACTTCAATCATCGACCGCCACGGCATGGACTCCATCGCCGCTGACTCTTGGGGCGAGATCCCCGGCATGGCTCCGAACGCGCCTGACGAGGGCTTCGACCGCATTCCCATGTGGGTGGCCGACATGAACTTTGCCACGGTGCCTACGGTCCAGGAGCACATCATTCAGCGCGCTCAGCATCCCATGTTTGGCTACTTTAACCCGCGCTCCGAGTATTTCGACCGCATCATCGAATGGCAGAGCCGCCGCAATGGCGTCGAGGGTCTGCGCCCTGAACATATCGGCTACGAAAACGGCGTGCTGGGCGGTGTCGTGTCGACGCTGCGTGCGTATGTTCAGCCAGGCGATGCGGTGCTGGTCCACAGCCCTACCTACATCGGCTTTACCAAGTCTATCGAAGCCGCGGGCTATCGCATTGTCCACAGCCCGCTTAAGCTCGACGACCAGGGTGTGTGGCGCATGGACTTTGAGGACATGGAGCGCAAGCTCGTCCAAAACCATATCCATGCCGCGGTGTTCTGCTCGCCGCATAACCCCTGCGGCCGCGTATGGGAGCGCGATGAGATTGAGCGCGCCATGGACATCTATCGCCGGCTCGATTGCGTGGTGATCTCGGACGAGATCTGGTCCGACATCATCATGCCCGGCCACAAGCATATCCCGACGCAGTCGGTGAGCGAGGATGCCCGCATGCGCACGGTCGCCCTCTATGCGCCGAGCAAGACGTTTAACCTGGCGGGCCTGGTCGGCAGCTACCACATCATCTATAACGAGACGCTGCGCGATCGCGTGTGCGCCGTGTCCAATATGACCCACTATAACGAGATGAATGTCCTTTCGATGCATGCGCTTATCGGCGCCTACCAGCCGCAGGGCTACGAGTGGGTCGATGAACTCAACGAGGTCATCGAGGGCAACATTGACTACTTCTGCGATTACGTGGACGAGCATTTTGAGGGCGTGTCCTATTCGCGCCCGCAGGGCACCTATATGGTGTTCCTAGACTGCACGGAGTGGTGCCGCGAGCATGGCCGCGATATTCAGTGGCTGCTCGATGAGGGCGCGCGTGTGGGCGTGGGCTATCAGGACGGCCGTCCGTTCCACGGATCTTGCCACATTCGCGTGAATCTAGCACTGCCGCTTTCGCGTGTAAGGGAGGCGTGCGACCGCTTGGACCGCTACGTTTTTGGGGTATAGGGGGCAAGCGATTCGGCCGCCGCGGTCTGCGCCCACGCCGTTAGCGTGCGTGGGCGCATAGGGCACAGAGGGCACAGAGGGCTGCGAGCACGTTTTCCGCGTTTGCTATTTTTCCTGAATCTGCTTGCCGCAAAGGTGCTCAACCGTAATTTCATACAGCTGGACGCCCCCTATGCTTTGTTTGATCTCCTCTTCGGCCTCCTCGGCGGAAGGGTAGTATTTGAGGGCGAGCTGGCGGATTGTATCTTCGACAAATGCCGGGTCATCGTTCACGAGGCGACAGCGGCCAAAAACCACGGTGCTCTGAACATAGGGTGCCCAGTCGTCATCCTTATACCAATCGTTGCCATAGACGGTAAAGCAGACTTTGTCGTTTCGTTTGAGTGCGTCGACCTTGTGTCCTGCCTTGGCACCATGAAAATAAATTTTGTCGTGCTCGGTGTCAAAGAAGTAATTGACGGGAATGGCATAGGGATAGCCATCGTCGCCGTTGACGGCAAAAACGCCGCGCTTGCAATCGGCGAGCAGCTCTCGCGCCTGTTTATCGGTGATGGCGCGCTTTTTTCTGCGAAGAGGCCTAAACATTGTGGACTCCCTTTCTTTTTGCGTGCTGCGGGCACGGCGGTGGGCGGTATGTCTATATCAAGATACTCGTTCGGGCCGTGAGACCTGTGGGGATGTCCTATTTGTCGCAGATTGAAACGTATGCCGTTTTGCCACGGGGACGGTCCTTCATAACCCGCCGTTTAGAAGCGTCCCCGACGACTGGTTCCGTTTGCGGGGAAGGCGTGGGACAATACCGAGCGAATGTGATTGGGCGTCTGGGAAAAGGGGTCGCGATGAACAAGTTGAGGACGCTTGCCGACGTGTTGCGACAGGCTGGCTTTGCACGCATCACGGGCCTGTTTCTTATCTTTTACCTGCTGTGCTCGACGGCTGTCTGGCTGTCCGAGCCCACGACCCTCACGTTTGGCGATGGTCTCTGGTTTAGCTTTGAGACGGTCTCGACCATCGGCTTTGGCGATATCCCGGCCGAAACGCCGGTCGCCCGCGCTATTACCGTCGTCCTGAGCGTCATCAGCATCTTCTACATCGCCATGCTCACGGGTGTGGCGGTGAACTACTGCAATACGCTCATTAAACTGCGCCAAAAGGACACCATGGCGCGCTTTATGGATGATCTTGAGCATTTGGAAGAGCTCGATCGTGACGAGCTCGCTGACCTGTCGCGCCGCGTACGCGAATATCGCCGACGCCAACGCTAGAACGGGCGCCGTGCGTCACGACGAGGGGGACTGAATATGAATATCACCGTGTATCTGGGCGCCAGCGTCGGCAATGACCCGGCGTTTCTGCCTGCGGTGCAAGAGCTGGGCAACTGGATTGGCTCCAACGGGCACGCGCTGGTATACGGCGGGTCTAAATCGGGCCTGATGGGCGCGCTTGCCGATAGCGTGCTCGATGCTGGCGGGCATGTGACGGGCGTTGAGCCGAGCTTTTTTATCGAGGCAGAGTTTCAACACGAAGGTATTGACGACCTTATCGTGACGAGCGATATGGCTGAGCGCAAAGCCAAGATGATTGAGCTTGGCGATGCCTTCATTGCCTTTCCCGGCGGGACGGGCACGCTCGAGGAGATTGCCGAGGTCATGTCTGCGGTATCGTTGGGACACCTGAGTGCTCCGTGCATCCTGTATAACCTGGACGGTTACTACAACGACCTCAAGGCGCTGCTCGGGCATATGATCGATAAGGGCTTATCGAGTCCGCAGCGCCAGCAAGGCATCTACTTTGCCGACGATTTGCGCGAGATTGCCTCGATTATTGGGAGTTGAGGTTCGCATCCGTAGTGCCCTGGCACTCAATGGTGTCGTTTGGGGCGCAGATGGTTGGCTCGTCTGGACAATGCTCGCCCTACAATAAGGCGTATCTATGTTGACTTTGACCACGGGAGGACCCGATGGGTAACCTGGCAAAACCCAAAAACCGTGCGCTGTTTTTAGCTAGCGTTGCTGTGACTGGCGCTTTCGCAGGCGCTGCGGTCTGGCTGTTCTTTTTTGCGATGGAGCACGGTATCGACTATCTATGGACCGAGATTCCGCAAATGCTGGGCGTCGCTTCGCCCGAGCTCGCGAGCGGTCCGTTCGGTTTTTTACCGTACCCGTTTTTCGTCTGCCTGCTGGGCGGCCTGCTGATCGGTCTGTACGAAAAGATGACGGGCACCAAGACCGATGACCTCAACCAGGTGATGGCCAAGGTAAAGCGCGACTGCCGCTACCCGTACGACAACCTCGGCAAGCTATCTCTTGCGGCATTGCTGCCGTTGCTGTTTGGCGGAAGCATTGGACCGGAGGCTGGCCTGACCGGTGTCATTGCAGGTCTGTGCAGCTGGGTCGGCGACCGCATGCGTTGCTTTGGCGCCGAGTTTAGGCAACTCACGCTGCTGGGTACCCAGGCTGCCCTGACGGCGCTCTTTACCGCGCCTGTCTTTGGCTTTGTGGCGCCGCTCGCCGGCAGCGCCGACGGCCAGGGCGCCGACGACGATGAGGACTCAGCGTCCGACGAGATCACCATCAAGCTGCCCAAGGCGCAAAAGACCGTGGTCTACGGCATCGCGATTGCCGGCGGCTTGGGCACCTATCTGTTGCTCGGCCAGCTTATGGGCGGCGGTATGGGTATGCCGAGGTTCGAGGCTGCTCAGGTGGGCAACCTCGAGCTTGCCTGGCTTATTCCCCTGGCGCTCATCGGCACTGTCTGTGGCTGGCTGTACTTTGTTTCGGAGCACGCGAGCGAGGCACTGGCCCACGCCATGGGGGAGCACCCTGTCATCAAGGCCATGCTGGCCGGTTTGGCGCTCGCCATTTGCGGCACGGTCCTGCCCTACACCATGTTTGCCGGCGAGACGCAGGCCGATGTGCTCATGGAGACCTATATGACCATTCCCGCTGGCGTACTCATTGCAACCGGTCTTGTCAAGGCCATGCTGACGCCCGCCCTTATCAACATGGGCTGGCGCGGCGGCCACTTCTTCCCGGTTATCTTCTCGGGCGTAAGCCTGGGCTACGGCCTTGCTGTCTTCACCGGCGCCGATCCGGTCTTTTGCGTCGCCGTCTGCACGGCATCGATGATGGGTGCGGTCATGCGTCAGCCGGTCATGGTCGTGGGCCTGCTGCTCATGTGCTTCCCACTCAAGGGTATCGTCTGCATGATCATCGCCGCCGTTATTGCCGCTGGCATTCCGCTGCCCAAGCCGCTGCGCAAGTAGCACGATAGCGCGCAGTCAGTACAAACATCTCAAGTCCGGTGCGGGCGCTGTGTCACGGATTTGCGGGTGGACTGGATTTCGTTCGGTATCGGCGCTACTTCCAAATTGCAAGCGCGGCGGTGCCCAGTACGATGAGGGCGAGACCGATGGCGCTGCGTCGTGAGAGTTTTTCGTTGAATGCCAGACGCGCAAATAGTACCGATACGACAATCGATAGTTTGTCGATCTGCACCGCGACGCTCACCTGGCCTGCAGCGATGGCGTAGTAATAGAGCAGCCACGATGCTCCGGTTGCGATGCCCGATGTTACGAGAAATGTGAGTTCGCGCCGGTCAACGTGCGCGACCTGCTCCAGTTTTCCCTTGGCTGCCACGATTGCCCATGCCATAACCAGTACCACGCAGGTGCGGATTGCCGTGGCCAGGTTTGACTCGACGCCTTCGATGCCGATCTTGGCGAGGATGGAGGTGAGTGCCGCGAACACGGCGGCGCCAAGGGCGTAAGCGAGCCAGGTCCGGTCTTGCTGCTGCTCGGGTCCGGCGGACTGCTTCTTCTCGATCATTAAAAACGTGCCGAGGGTGATGACAGCGGTTCCCACGAGCTTAACCGCAAGGTTGCTCGTCTCACCAAAAAGCGCGATGGCGACCAGCGCGGCGAGCACGGTGCTCATCTTGTCGACCGGTACGACCTTATTGACGTCTCCGATGCTCAACGCCTTAAAGTAACAGATCCACGAAGCACCTGTAGCGAGTCCCGAGAGGACGAGAAAGAGCCAGGATCTGGGTTCGATACTGCCAATGGTCCCAATGGATCTAGAAATGCCCGCCATTGCCCAGGCGAAAACGAGCACCACGCAGGTGCGAATGGCCGTCGCGATATCGGAGTCGGTCTGCTTGATACCGCATTTGGCCAAGATGGATGTGATGCCGGCAAAGAATGCTGACGCAAATGCTGCGACGACCCACGACACGGGTGCGATGCCTCCTTGGATAATGGGTTTATCCTGCGAGTTTTATGGACATAAGGATACCGCCCCACCATGAAGGTTTGATATGGCCGCGGCGAGACGGGGCCATGTTCCGGGGAGCCATTTGGTTAGGGCTCGAATTGAAGGTGAATGTTTTTCCGAGAAGTGAACGGCATGCCGTGAAGGGTGGTAACGACGTTGTTACTGCTTCGTCTTATCTAGTAAATGAGGTGGGGTGCCGCCCAAGTCCTTTAGCTGTCGATTACAGGTCGCGTACTCGATAAACCTTGGTGCTGACGGTGCAGCTGATTGCGCATAGCGCGAGGGCCAGGACGGCAATTCCTGCGCACAGGCAGCCGAGGACGGCGGAATCGGGATTTGCCCCGGCAATCGACATGAGCCAGTTGCTGATGGGGTTGGAGGAGCTCAGCGTGGCCATAGCAAGGCAACCGAGCAAGGCAAACAGACCAACGGACAGGCGCAGCGCCTCCATGTGTCCAAAACGAAAGAACAGCGGCTGCGCCAAAAACACCATCATGAGGGAGATGAGCATCGAGGCTGCCGAGGCAATTGCGATCTCAAATACGACCTGTCCCGTCGGGAAAATGCCTGCATTATTGAAGAGTGGGATGGTGACGATGTTCAACAGCGCGGCCGCACATGCCATGATGGCCGAGAAAGCAACGATACACAGGTAACGTGCGCAGACGATGTCTTTGCGCGAGAAGGGCAGCGTTGCCCGATAGCGCTCCCATCCGTTTTGATTGTCGAAGCCGGCTAGCGAGTTCATGATCATGATGGGCGACATGGCGCTGACTGCGCAGGCGCCAGCACTCATGCCGGAATCACCATCCGATGCGTTGGCGAGGGTCATCACGATGAATATAAATAAGCCGACACCCGCGATGCTCGGGATAAGCGTGCGAACGATGGCGAGCTCGGACATAAAGGCGCGTTTCATTTCGAAGCCCCTTTCAGCATGAGGCGAAGGTAGTCATCAATGGTTGCCCGATCGCAGGGAATCTCGGGGAAAGCCTCGAGCGTATCACGGCGGTTGGGCACGAGCACGTCCACGCTATAGGCGTGGCGGGCAGCACGGGCGCCTTCGACGCAAGCCATGAGCTCTGCGGCCTGTGCTTGCGTGCAGTGGGCGATTCCGGCGCGGTCGGTAATGTCCTCGCGTGGCAGGTCAAATGCAATCGAACCGTTATCGATGCAGATGACGCGATCGGCGGCGCTATCGAGGTCGGACGTAATGTGGCTCGAGAGCAGTACGCTGCGCTGGCCGTCGGAAACAAAGGCGAGCAGCTCATCGAGCAGCTCCTCGCGCGCCATGGGATCGAGGCCCGCGGTGGCTTCGTCCAAAACGAGCAGCCTGGCATTGTGGCTGAGCGCACAGGCGAGCTGCAGCTTCATACCCATGCCGCGGGAGAGGTCTTTGACCTTGGCTTTGGGATCAAGGCCAAATCGTTCGATAAATCTGGCGAATGTTTCGCGACTCCATGTGGGGTGCGCCGGGCCTACGAGCGTCTCGATCTGGCCCACCTTGAGCGTGGAAGGGAAAGGACACGTGTCCAGGACAAGACCGATGCGGGAGCGCAGATGGCGCTGTGTCTCGCCGGGCGCGTCGGTGCCGCAGTGCTGCCCAAACAGGTGCACCTCGCCGGCATCGAGCTTTATGAGTCCGAGCGCGGCGCGAATCGTCGTTGTCTTACCGGCGCCGTTTGCGCCCACAAAGCCAACAATCTGGCCGGGCTCCACGGTGAGTGTGACATCGCGTAGGGAAAAGCGGTCGCTTACGCGGCGTGAGACGCCTTTGAGTTCTAGCAAGTTTTGCATGGTATAGCCTTTCTTGCAGATGGCTACTGCATGGTTTCGGGGGCTACAAGGTCGAGCATCTCGTGCAATTTGTCGCGCGTGACGCCCAGGGTTTCGGCCTGCGTAGCGGCCTGCGCAAGCAACTCTTCGATATGGCAAAGCTGGTTTTCGCGCAAGAGTTCCTGGTTGCCCTCGGCGACAAAGCAGCCCTTGCCCTGCACGGTACAGATAAAGCCAAGTTGTTCCAGGTCGGCATAGGCGCGCTTGGTGGTGATGACACTCACACCGAGGTCGCTCGCGAGCGCGCGGATGCTGGGGAGTTTGGCTCCTGCAGCGAGTGCGCCCGAAAGGATCTGAGCTTTGACCTGCGAGGAGATCTGCTCATAGATGGGCTTGTCGCTCGAATTGGATAGGATGATGTCCACAGCGGCTCCTTAGCTGTTGGGCTACACGTGTATATAACCGGTAAGCACAGTATATATACACTATGCACAGTTATGCAAGAGGAAATATGGGCTCGTCTGTCCCCTCGTTTGTTTGTCTCGATCTGTAACATCTGGAGTCGATTTTGGCAGCTGGATGTTACAGGTTGAGACAGACCCGACCTTCCTGCCCGTTTATCTCAATCTGTAACACTAGGGCCCGTTTTTGGTGACTAGATGTTACAGATTGAGACATTGGTTGCCCGCCTGTTTGTTTATCTCGATCTGTAACATCTGGAGTCGATTTTGATGGCTAGATGTTACAGATCGAGACAGTCCTTGAGGCAGCTGTTCGATGCACAGCGAGCTTGGCTGATGAATTTGTCCTGATAGGTGCCCTGTGGCGGGATTTCGCGGCTACAATAGTACGGTTTCAACGACGTAATGCACTCAATGCAAGAAAGGATCCGCATGGCAAGCCTGTCGGATGAAATCTCGTCGCGCCGTACATTCGCGATCATCAGCCACCCGGACGCCGGTAAGACCACGCTTACCGAGAAGCTGCTGCTCTATACCGGCAGCATCCAGACCGCCGGCTCGGTCAAGGGCAAGAGTTCGGCCAAGCATGCCGTCTCGGACTGGATGGACATCGAGAAGGAGCGCGGTATTTCCGTTACCTCCTCGGTACTGCAGTTCACCTACAACGGCGCCTGCGTCAACATCCTCGATACTCCCGGCCACCAGGACTTCTCGGAGGATACCTACCGTACCCTTATGGCCGCCGACGCCGCGGTCATGGTCATCGACGGCGCCAAGGGCGTCGAGGCCCAGACCAAAAAGCTCTTTAAGGTCTGTACGCTGCGCCACATTCCCATCTTTACCTTTGTGAACAAGCTCGACCACGAGGCCCGCGATCCGTTTGAGCTCATGGAAGAGATCGAGAACGTCCTGGGCATCAATACGTACCCCATGAACTGGCCAATCGGCAGCGGCCGTAACTTCCGCGGCGTGTTCGACCGTCAGACCCGTCGCGTCATCGCCTTTGAGGGCGACGGTCACGCCAACGCCACCAAGAAGGTCGCCGAGGTCGAGGCCGAGCTGGGCGACCCCGCCATGGATGAGCTTATTGGCGAGGAGAACCACAAGAACCTGATGGACGACATCGAGCTGCTCGATGGCGCCGGCGACGAGCTCGACCTGGATGCCGTGGCCTGCGGCAAGCTGAGCCCGGCGTTCTTTGGCTCGGCGCTCACCAACTTTGGCGTGGAGCCCTTCCTCAAGGAGTTCTTGCGCCTGGCCCCGACGCCGCGCGCCTATACCGATACGCTCACCAGCGAGCCGGTCGATCCGTGCCGCGACGACTTTAGCGGCTTTGTGTTTAAGATCCAGGCCAACATGGACAAGAACCACCGCGACCGTATCGCCTTTGTGCGCATTTGCTCGGGCAAGTTCGAGCGCGGCATGGATGCCTTCCACGTGCAGGGCAACCGTAAGCTCAAGCTTGCCACGGGCACGTCGATGATGGCCGATGACCGCGCCATCGTGGACGAGGCGTACGCGGGCGATATCGTAGGCCTGTTCGATCCGGGTATCTTTAGCATCGGCGACACCGTGTGCTCTGGCAAGCGCCACGTACAGTATCCGCAGATCCCGACGTTTGCCCCCGAGATGTTCGCCCGCATCACGCAGGTCGACACGCTCAAGCGCAAGCAGTTCGTGAAGGGCATGGAGGAGCTTGCCCAGGAGGGCGCCATCCAGATCTTCCGCGAGCTGGGTGCCGGCATGGAGAGCGTCATCGTGGGCGTGGTCGGCGTACTGCAGTTTGAGGTGCTCGAGCGCCGCCTTAAGGCCGAGTACCGTGTTGAAGTCCGTCGTCAGCCGCTGCCCTATACGGACATCCGCTGGATCCAGAACGACCCCGACACCATCGACATCCCGGGCCTTTCGCTCACGCGTGACACCCTGCGCGTCGAGGACATGCGCGGCGGCAAGCTGCTGCTGTTTACGAGCCCGTGGAATGTTGACTGGGCGACCGACCACAACCCCGACCTTGTCCTGTCGGAGTTTGGCAACGTAACGTTTTAGTGCGCCGGCGCGGTGGTCCTGTGGGGCTGCCGCGCCGCTTGCTTGCCTGCCGCCGTGTGAGCGGCTATCATACCCACCGTCGCCTCAAGACCGTGGCGGCCGAGCAGTTCGGGTCCGATATCCTGCTCGTTAAACCTAAAACCAAAGGAGTACATAATGATCAAGAAGGTCATGGAGGACTACAAGGTCCTGTTGCGGAGCATTCCCGCGGCAACGGTTTCGCTGTTTTTCGTGAGCGTTATCATGATGAACTTGCTGGCCAACAAAGAGCTTATCAGCCTGCCGTATCTGGCGCTCGACTGCGGCTTTGTGGTGAGCTGGGTCTCGTTTTTGTGCCAGGACATGATCTGCAAGCGCTTTGGCGCCAAGGCATCCATCAAAATCTCTATCCTCGCGTTGGCGGTCAACCTGGCCGTAAGCCTGTGCTTTTGGCTGTGCTCGCTCACGCCCGGTATGTGGGGCGCCTACTATGACACGGGCATGATCGAGGTCAACACTGCCCTTAACGCCACCATCGGTGGCACCTGGTACGTGGTGCTGGGCTCTTCGCTGGCAATGCTCGTCTCTGCCGTGGTTAACTCCACACTCAACCAGTCGCTCGGCCGCATGCTCAAAAAGAATAACTTTGCGAGCTTTGCCTTCCGCTCCTATGTGTCTACGGGTGTCGGCCAGTTTATCGACAACCTGGTCTTTGCCATTGTGGTGAGCCACACGTTCTTTGGTTGGACCTGGGTGCAGGTTCTTATGTGCTCGCTGACCGGCGCTGTTGCCGAGCTGCTGTGCGAGGTCTTCCTGAGCCCCGTGGGCTACAAGGTCGTGCGTGGCTGGGAGCGCGAGAATGTGGGCGCCGAGTACCTCAAGCGCCATGCAACCGCCTAAGGAGCAAGCATGCGGGTTTTGATCACGGGTGCTTCGGGTGGTATCGGAGCCGCGTGCGTGCAGCGCTTTTTGGACGAGGGCCACGAGGTCGTGGGCTTTGATCTGCTGCCGGCGGCGATCGAACACGAGCGCTACCGCCATCTGATCGTTGATGTCCGCGAGCCTGACTCGTTTCCAGGCGACCTTGAGCCACAGGCAATCGTGAACGTTGCCGGTGTGCAGGATTCGGCCGACGATATTGCCGCCAACTTGCGTGGCACCATCAACGTGACCGAGCGCTATGCCTTTGTGGGGGAGGGGCTTGCCGCCAAGCCGACACCGGCTATCAAATCCGTGGTCAATGTGGGGTCGGCGAGCGGGCATACGGGATCGGAGTTTCCCGACTATGCCGCCAGCAAGGGCGGCGTTATCGCCTACACCAAGAACCTTGCAAACCGCCTGGCGCCGCAGGCCATCGCCAACAGTGTGGACCCGGGTGGCGTGATCACGCCGCTCAACCGTTGCGTGATGGAAGACGAACACCTGTGGAGCCAGATTATGGAACTCACGCCGCTTAAGCGCTGGGCCACCGCCCAAGAGATTGCCGAGTGGATCTACTTTGTGGGCGTGACCAACCGGTTTATGACCGGGCAGAGCCTGCTGATCGATGGCGGCGAGGCCGGCCGCACGCAATTTATTTGGCCCGAATAGGAAACGCGCCCGATGGAAAGCTGTCGGGCGCGTTTTTGATGTATCGATTTTTATCCGAGGCAAGTCCAGTTAACGGGGGTCGAGCCGTGCTGTTCGAGTAACCGATTGGCAGCGGAGAAGGGACGCGACCCCATAAAAGCGGGGAGTTCTGCTGTGGCACGGTTGGCCGAAAGCGGCGAGGGGTGCGTAGAGGCCAGGCAGAACTTGTCGGTTGCCTTGCCCGCGCCGGTCGTGGCGAGCTTGCCTTCGACCATCTGCTGGGCAAAGCGGCCCCATGCCAAAAAGACTACCGGCTGGGGCAGCTGGCAGCAGCGTTCGATAATGTAGTCGGTCAGGGTACTCCAGCCCAGCTTGGCGTGCGAGTTCGCGGCATGCTCGCGCACGGTGAGCGTGGTGTTGAGGAGCAGGACGCCCTGCTGTGCCCATGGGGTTAGGTCTCCCGTGGCGGGAATGGGGCAACCCAGATCGGCTTTGAGTTCCTTATAGATGTTGCGCAGGCTCGGCGGCAACTTGGTTTGCGTCGCGGGGACCGAGAACGACAACCCCATTGCCTGGTTAGGTCCGTGATAAGGGTCTTGACCCAATATGACAACCTTGACCTGGTCGGCCGGCGTGTAGGCGAGGGCATTGAGGATGTCGTCTTGTGCCGGGTAGATGGTCTGCTCGGCACGCAAAAGGGCGATGCGCTCGAGCAACTGGTTCGTAGTGTCACGGACCGGCTGCGGCGCATCGCCCAACCAAGTTGCTATGTTGCGGTCGCGAGTTACAGTGTCCATGGAACTCCTTTATGGCAGATGCTATGTTGGCACCTATTGTAAAGGCGTCCAGAGACCTTTATGCCACGGCTGCATGAGGAGTGGGGTCTACGAGACGTGCTCGGGCGCTCCTGCCATACGAGTATGCCCATGTGCGCGAAGGTGTGGAAGCTCGACGGTTGCCACCATGACGCCGGTGAGGATGAGCGCTGCGCCAAAGAAGGCGATGGGGCTCAGGACTTCGCCGACCAGGAAGAACGAGAAGACGGCGGAGCAGACCGGCTCGAGCGAGAAGGCGAAGCCGGTGGTCTCGGCGGGTACGTGGGGCTGCACGAGCGTCTGGGTGATAAAGCCGTAGGCAGAGCAGATGAGTGCGAGCGCAACGACAACGACGATCTCGTTCGGCGTGCTGGGAAGCGTAAAGCCGCCAAAGGTGCATGCCGCGATGCCCGAGAACAAGCCGCCGAAGCCCAGCTGCCAAACGCCCAGAGCCAGCGGATCGACTTCTTCGACAAAGCGCTTGGCTACGATAATGTGGCTGGCATAGATAAAGGCCGAGAGCAGCATGATAATCGCACCGGGATTCAGGCTGGTAAAGTCGGCGCCCGAGAGCAGCAGCATGCCGCAGGTGACGATGGCGGTGCCGACGAGCACTTTGCGCTCGGGGGCGCGGCGCAGCAGGGCGGCGTTGGCAAACGGCACGATCACGACCGTCAGGCTCTGCAAAAAGCCGGCAGTGGAGGCAGAGGTGAGGCTGGAGCCCAGGCACATGCAGGTGAGCTCGGTTGCCATGATGGCGCCGATGATGGCGGCACGGACCATAAGGTCACGGTTGATGCGGAAAGCGCGCTTGTGGAAGAGCAACAGGCAGGCCACAAAGGCGATGATGCAGCGCAACGCAACGATGCTCGTGGCGTTCATGCTGTCCATGCCGATCTTCATGAGGGGGTACGAAAAGCCCCATGCGACGGGAACGGAAAATGAGAGCGCGATTGCTTTTTTGCGATCCATGGGACTCCTTTTGTTACAGAACGGTTTCGTAAAAAGGATTCTGCTCCCAGATGTGGATGTAGTAAAGCGAATGTATTTTCAGTATGATTAAGAAATACTAATGTAATCAGAAAAGGCCCTGGCAAAACGTTTTACGGCTACATCGATGTGGAGGCACGATGGCATCGCGATATCAGATTGTATGTATGGTGGTCGATTGCGGCAGTCTTAAGGGCGCGGCGGACGAACTGGGCTATACACAAAGTGCGGTGAGCCAGGCCGTCAAGGCGCTCGAGCGCGAGCTGGGCACCACGATTATCGAGCGCGGCAAGCAGGGCGTCTCGCTTACGCGCGACGGCAAACAGTATCTGCCGTATCTGCGCCAGATCGTAACGGCCGAGGCCGAGCTTGAGGGTAAGCGTCAGGAGCTGTTGGGGCTTTCGTCGACCGACATTCGCATTGCGACGTTTACCAACGTGAGTCGTACCGTGCTGCCGCGTGTGATCCGCGACTTTGGGGCCCTGCACCCGGGCGTGCACTTTACCCTCAAGCAGGGCGATTACACGCGCAACGCCCAGTGGGTGCACGATGGCGTAGTTGACTTTTGCTTTACGGCGCGCGGATTTACCGCTGGGCTCGAGAAGCGCGTGGTCTATCACGACGAGTTGGTGGCACTGCTGCCGGCCGCGCATCCGCTGACGGCAAAGGAAAAGGTGACACTCGCCGACCTGGCGTCCGAGCCGTTTGTGCTGCTGGATGAGGGCGAACAGAGCCTGGTACTCGATGCATTCGCGGCGCATGGGCTGTCGCCGCACGTGACGAGTGAGGTGACCGACGACTACACCATCATGGCGATGGTGGAGGAGGGCCTGGGCGTGAGCATGCTCTACCGTCGTACGGTCGAGGGCATGCAAGCCGATATTCATGTGCGGCCCATCGTGCATGCCCCCTCGCGTGACGTGGTGGCCGCCTGGCGCAGCTGGGACACCATGCCTATCGCTACGAGGCGCTTTATCGACTATATGAGCTCGCATATCGTCAATTAGCTGCCGATATGCCACCAAGTTGTGCATGTCTAGCACGCCCCGGTCTTGGCTTGTGCTAGACGGTAGGTGCGTGCCGGGTGGCAGAGCAATACCGCCACGACCATAAAGAATGCCGTGGTGCCCAGGCTGATGGGGTAGACCATCATGATGTTCGCAAAGGTACGGAAGTGCGGGAACACGCAGAATACCCAGTAGAAGCGGATGCCGCAGACGCAAATCATGGTGATGAGGGCGGGCATGAGCGAGATGCCAAAGCCGCGCAGATAACCGGACATGTTCTCGTAGAACATGCTAAAGGCGTACGCCGGGAAGATCGAGCACACGCGGATATAACCGATCGAGACGATGTTGGGGTCACTGTTGAACAGTGCCAGGATCTCGCGCCCCAGACCGACGATGACGATAATCGTTGTGAGCGCAACGATGCCGCCTTCGACCAGGCAGACCTTGAGCGTCTTGGTGCAGCGGTCAATCTGGCGTGCGCCGTGGTTTTGTCCCACAAAGGTGGTGCAAGCCTGGCTAAAGCTGTTGAGCAGGTTGTAGCACACATACTCCAGGCTCATGGCGGCGCTGGATGCCGCCATGACCTCGGTGCCCAAGCTGTTGATGGCGGACTGGATGATGATGTTGGCAACGGCAAAGACGGCGCTCTGAATACCGGCGGGCAAGCCGATCTTAACGATGCGCTTGAGGGCGACGGGGTCGATAGCCAAGTCACGCGGGGTGACGCGGACGACAGAGTCGGTCTTGAGCAGGCGGATAAAGAGCGTAGCGGCGCTGACGGTGTAGGCGATGGCGGTGGCGATGGCGACGCCCGCGACGCCCCAGTGAAGTACGGGGACAAAGATGAGGTCCAGGCCAATGTTGAGGACGGTGGACACGGCAAGCGCCTGCAGCGGCATGCGGGTGATGCCGACGGAGCGGAAGATCGCGGCCTCAAAGTTGTAGAGCAAGATCGAGGGCATGCTGAGCAAAAAGACGCGCAGGTAGAGCGAAGCGAGCGGCATGGTTTCGGCAGGAACGTTGAGCGCGGCGAGCATGGGCTCGGCAAAGATCTCGCCCAGCGCGATGACGACAAAGCCCACGAGCGCCATTAAAACCGAGGTATGGACGGCACGTTTGACCATGTTCTGATCGTTGCGGCCGATAGCGTTGGCGATGACCACATTTGAGCCAAGCGACATGCCGATAAACAGGTTGAGCATAAGACTGGTAATCGGAACATTGGAGCCGACCGCTGCCATGGCAAGGGTTCCCTGGTCGCCCGAGAAGTTGCCGATGATGACCGTGGCGATGAGGTTCGATAGCTGTTCCAAGATGCTCGTGGCGGCCACGGGGAAGGCGAACAGGGGAATATTGCGCCACAGCGAGCCGGTGGTCATGTCAATGTGCTTAGATGCGGTATCGGCCATACACTCTCAATCTCTAATATGCTATTTCGTGCTTATTTGCGCAGACGATGATACTCCTAATGCAACCAGTCGGTACTTAGATAGTCGTTGGGACGTTCTTAAACGACTGGTCATTCAATAACGTCCCCGATGACTAGGTGGGGAAGGCGTGCGACAATGGTGGGCGTTGTGTTGTTCGCGCTAAGGAGTTGCCATGTTGTTGTGTCCCGTTTGCCATGAGCCGTTGGTGGACGACGAGCGCGGTGCTACATGCGCGGGCGGACACCGGTTTGACCGTGCGCGCGAGGGCTATCTCTATCTGCTGCGCTCGTCCAAGAGCGGCGACTCCATGGGCGATCCCAAGTCGCAGGCGCGCAGTCGTCGCGACTTTCTTAACCGCGGTTACTACGCGCCGTTGCGCGATGCGATGGTCGAGCTGGTGCGCAAGCAGGTGTCTGGACGTGCAACGTCTGCGAATGGCCCCATGACGCTGCTCGATATTTGCTGCGGCGAGGGCTACTACACCAGTGCCATGGGTGCGGTGCCGGGCGTGGATGCTTACGGTTTCGACCTGGGCAAAGAGATGGTGCGCCTGGCCGCCAAGCGCGGCGATGCGACCTATTTTGTGGCCAACATGAAGGATATCCCCGTGGCAGATGGCGCCTTCGATATGGTGACCGAGCTCTTTGCTCCCTTTAACGAGCGCGAGTTTGCTCGCGTGCTGGTGCCCGAGGGCTCGCTCTACACCGTGGTGCCGGGTGCCCATCACCTGTTTGGGCTCAAGGAGGTGCTCTACGACAGGCCATACCTCAATGACGAGAAGCTGCCGAAGACTACCGAGCTCGAGTTGGTCGGAACGCGGCGCGTGACAGCTTCTATCACCCTTCAGACCCAGGCCGACATCGAGGCGGTGTTCCAGATGACGCCGTACTACTACCGCACGCGCCCCGCCGACAAAGCACGCCTGGCAAACCTCGATACCCTTCAGACCGACATCGACTTCATCATCGCCGAGTACCGCCACAGCTAACCTACAAAAAAGGGACAGGTTTATTTTGGCGGGTTTTATCTGGGCTAACGTAAAGGGCCGACCGCGTTGCTGCGCGATCGGCCCTTTTTAGTTGCTTGGCTGCAGAGGTTATGAGAAGCGAGCGCTTACAGACGGTCCTTGTTTTCGGCCTTCACGGCGTGCGCCTGCTGAATAAAGAACAGGTCGTAGACCACGATGACAAAGGCGCCGATATTGACGGCGCTGCCGCCGAGCGCGGGAAGGGTAAGCACAGCCTGGACGAGCGTAGCGACCGCGGCAACGATACCGAGCTTAAACGCGCCATCCACCTGCGAAGGCTTGTTGGCACCCTTGATGCCCGCAACACCTGCGGCAAGATCGACAACGCCCTTGATAATCACAACGACAGCAGCGAGTATGGCGTTCGATCCGTAGATGGATTCAAATTTGCCGGTCGCGATGCCGGCGATTCCGATGACGAGGCTGGCGATGCCCAAAACAAAATAGATGAGGGCAAGGATTTTGAGTGTCTTGCGCGCGGCGCTCATAGGTAGTCCTTTCGATTCGGGCGCTGCCAGTCTGGCGCGTCCCATAAGCTGCACATATCGTGAAGCACATTGTAGTTCAACGTGACGGCGTGTGTGCTAGAAAGCGCTTCTCGCCTGTGCAGAGCAATCTTTCAAAAAGGAAAGCTGGACGTAAGCCAAATCGATGGCAGCACATGTGCGGCGCTGCGATGATGAGGTCGTGACAAGGAGTTGGTCTAAGGAGGAGCCATGATGTACGGAACAGGGCAAGTGCGCGAGCCGCGGTCGTTGGGAAGGCGCATGAGTGATTCTGTGATCGCTGCCGTATGCACGGGATTGATGGCGGTGCTTTGCATTGGGATGCTGTGGGCCATGTCGCATGTGGGACAATAGCGGACGGTTGAGTGCCGACAGGGGCGGCGCTCACGTATTCATTTTGCTTGTAAAGGAGTGCCCATGGGCGTCGTCGATCCCTTTTCTGTTGCTCGGGCCGCGGGGCTTGAGCTGACCGGGAAGCCCGAGGGCCTCACGCTCACCGACGGCGCGATGGAGCTGCGTGCCGATTTTGCCCGCATGCTTCCACGGCTCAAGCAGGGCCGTCTGCAGCAAGAGCTGCTGGTGAAGGCTGCGCGCACAAAAGGCATCGAGCAGCCATGGGCGATTGACGCCACGGCAGGCTTTGGCGAGGATTCGCTGCTGCTGGCCGCCACGGGCTTTACCGTCGATCTGTATGAACAGGATTGCGTGATTGCGGCATTGCTCAAGGATGCCTTGGACCGCGCGGCGGATGATCCGGCGCTTGCGGCTGCCGTGGCACGCATGCGCTTGCATGCGGGCGAGGACAGCATTGCCGGCCTTCGCCATACGGCTGAGCTGGTCGAGCGCGGTGAGCTCGCGGCTCCCGATGTGGTGTATTTGGACCCCATGTTTCCCGAGCGCACCAAGAGCGCGGCGGTTAAAAAGAAGTTCCAGCTCTTGCACCATTTGGAGCAGCCGTGTGCCGATGAGGAGACGCTGGTCGAGGCTGCTCTTGCGCCGTGCCCGCGCAAGGTTGTTATCAAGCGGCCAGTGAAGGGGCCGCTGCTTGCCGGCATTAAGCCGAGCTATCAGCTTGCGGGCAAGGCCGTCCGCTACGATGTTTTGGTGCCGCCGCGCCCGTAGCCTGCGCACGATGGCCGGTGCTGCGTGAGCGCCGCGCCGATGCGGGGCCTATTTCCAAGGGTGGGACGTCAGGTGCCATCCGCCGCAGTATTCGCATTTATAGCAGGCCAAGCCACGACGCCCGTGGTTTTCGCAGTCGGCCATAACGGCCTCGGCCTCGGCGCGTGTGTCGTAGCGGTTTTTGCGCTCGCACGATTTGTAGCGCCAAGCCTCATCGCGCTCGGCGTCCAGGACATCGCGGCGCTCGTCCTCGCGCGCAAACAGGTCGCTCATATCGCCGCCGGTGGCAGCGCCCAAAAACTCGCTTTTGGCCTTTGACCAGGCGGCTCGCTTTTTGCTTCCCATCTGCTTCGTGTCCTTTCCAAACGCTGGTATCATTGCTCAATCAAAGTGATACCAATAAACGTGAGGTCGCCGCGTGATGATCAGAAAAACCCTCGATACCGACATTCCCGCCGTCATGGCCATCTATGACGTCGCCCGCGCCTTTATGCGCGCGCATGGCAACGCCACGCAGTGGCCCGAGGGCACGCCTTCGGCCGAGCAGCTGACTGCCGATATCGCCGCCGGCGGCAGCTATGTGTGCGAAGTCGACGGTCGCGTGGTGGCGACGTTTGCCTTTTTGCCGGGCCCGGACGAGTGCTATGACGTCATCGAGGACGGTCAGTGGCGTAGCGACACTCCGTACGCCGTGCTGCACCGCGTGGCGTCCGACGGCACCGTGCACGGTATCGCGGCCGCGATGTTTGCCTTTGCCAAGGAGCGTGCCGACCATCTGCGTATCGATACGCACGCGGACAACCTGCCCATGCAGGGTGCGAGCATGAAGGCGGGGTTCGAGCGCGCCGGAGTCGTGTATGTGTCGGACGGCACGCCGCGTGTTGCGTTCGACTGGCTGCGCGAGGCATAAGGGCCGAGTCACATACCAGCGTTTCATCGAAATGAAAATGGCCCCGCGTGGGGCCATTTTTGGTAAAACGCGTCGTTGTGGGACTCGCATTGTTACCGCCTCAGATGAGACCGGGCAGACAAAAGGGGAGGTGCCGGCTTTCGCAAGGCGCGAACCTGCGAAAATCGCCGCGCGGCAACGCGGGGCGATGAGCTCGGTCGGGGGATAGGGCCCGCTTCGCCCGCCGGCCCGTAAATTGTATCATCCAGTGTGGAACGAGGGTGCCCGTTGCCACGTGCGATGGGCTTGCAATAAGAGGAGAGCCATGTCGAAGCAAGCGGTCGTTGGAATCTTGGCGCATGTCGATGCCGGCAAGACCACGCTGGCCGAGGCCATGCTGTTCAACGCGGGTCGCATTCGCAAGCGCGGCCGCGTGGACGATGGCGACTCGCACCTGGATACCAACTCTATCGAACGCGAGCGCGGCATCACGATTTTCTCGTCGCAGGCCGTGCTCGACCACGGAGATGCCCACGTCATGCTCGTGGACGCCCCCGGTCACGTGGATTTTTCGGCTGAGGCAGAGCGCACATTGCGCGCGCTCGACTACGCGATTTTGGTTGTGGGCGCCAACGACGGCGTGCAGGGACACACCGAAACCCTGTGGCGCCTGCTTGCGCGCTATGACATCCCGACGTTCGTCTTTATCAACAAAATCGATTTGGAGAATCCCGGCCGCGATGTTTTACTGGCGCAACTTGGGCAGCGCCTTTCCGAGGGCTGCCTCGATGCGAACGAACTGCTGGCGGGCGGCGCCGCTTGGGAGGACGCTGCCGCGTTGGACGAGGCGGCGCTCGAGGAGTTTCTTGAGACGGGTGAGCTTTCCGTTGCAACGCTGTCGCGCATGGTTGCCGAGCGCAAGCTCTTTCCCTGCTTTGCCGGCTCGGCGCTCAAGGACCAAGGCGTGGGCGAGCTGCTGGATGGCATGTGCACACTGATGCGTGAACAGGCGTGGGCCCCGGAGTTCGCCGCGCGTGTCTATCGTGTCAGCCGAGGCGTTCGCGGCGAGCGCTTGGCTTGGGTTAAAGTGACCGGCGGCGCGCTACGTGCAAAACAGATGATCGAGGGGCGCTCCGGTGCCGAGGTATGGGGGCAGAAAGTCGATCAGGTGCGCATCTATAACGGAGAGAAGTACGAGCTCGCCCAGGAAGTTGCTGCTGGCGGTATTTGTGCCGTGACGGGTCTTGCGCACGTTCGCCCGGGGGATGCCTTGGGTGCGGAGCCCGGGTGCGATGCACCCGTCATTGCGCCGGTCCTCACCTATACGGTGCTACCGGGCGAACATGATGTCCATGCGGTGTTTAAAGCGCTGATCGAGCTGGCGGACGAAGACCCCATGCTCGGCGTAAGCTGGAACACGCATCTTGAGCAGATTCACTTGCAGTTGATGGGCGCCGTGCAGCTTGAAGTCGTGCAGCGGGTGTTGGCCGATCGCTTTGGCCTTGCGGTCGAGTTTGAGCCTGGCGGCATTCTCTATAAGGAGACTATCTCGCAGCCGGTCGAGGGCGTGGGCCACTTTGAGCCGCTCCGTCATTACGCCGAGGTGCATCTGCGCCTGGAGCCGCTGCCAGCGGGCTCGGGCGTGCAATTTGGTACCGTTGCCTCGACCGACGAGCTCGATCTGAACTGGCAGCGTCTGGCACTCACCAACGCCATGGAGCGCGATCACCTGGGTGTGCTGACCGGCTCGCCCATCACCGATGTGCGCATTGCGCTCACGGGCGGTCGTGCGCATGCCAAACACACCGAGGGCGGTGACTTTCGGCAGGCAACGTACCGCGCGATTCGCCAGGGGCTCATACAGGCGCGCGAGTCGGGCGTGGCGGTGCTGCTGGAGCCGTGGTACCACTTTGAGCTCGAGGTGCCGGGGGAGTGCGTGGGCAGGGCGCTCTCGGATATCACGCGCATGGGCGCCGAGTACGAGCCGCCGGAGATGACGGACGACCGGGCGAAGCTTGTGGGTCGCGTGCCGGCATCCGAGGCGCAGGATTATGCGCTGGAGGTTGCTGCCTACACGAGCGGCCGCGGACATCTGTACCTGGAGTTCGCCGGTTATGCAGCGTGCCATGATGTCGAGCGCGTCATCGAGGCGGCCGCCTATGAGCCCGAGGCCGATCTGCCCAATACGCCCGACTCGGTCTTTTGCGCCCACGGCGCCGGTTACACGGTCAAATGGTACGACGTGCCCGCCGCGGCGCACGTAAAGATCGATCCTGCCACCTTCCGTCCCTATCGCCCCGCCGACGCGGAATTTTTCGGCTACATGTGACAAAGGGACAGTCCCTTTGTCACATCGATAATTGAGAGGTTGAAACGTGGTGATTCATACTGAGCGCTTGGTGCTTCGTCCGTGGCGCGAGACGGATGCGGCGAGCCTGTTTGCATACGCGAGCGACCCGGACGTGGGGCCGGCTGCGGGCTGGCCACCCCATCGAAGCATTGAGGAAAGCAGAGAGATCATTCAGACGGTCTTTACGGCGCCCCATACCTTTGCCATTTGCCTGCCCGAGACAGACGAGCCCGTGGGCAGCATTGGACTCATGCCGCCGCGCTGCGAATCGAACGGCCAAAGCGTTGGACTTGAGCTCGAGGTGGGGTATTGGATCGCCAAGCCGTTTTGGGGTCGAGGCTTTGCTCCGGAAGCAGTGCGAGCTATGCAACGCTATGCGTTTGAAACGCTTGGCTGCAAGGCGCTTTGGTGCGGATACTATGAGGGCAATAACAAGTCGTTACGCGTCCAACAAAAATGTGGGTTCGTGCCGCATCACGTTGAGCGCGACGTGCCCTGCGAGCTTATGGGCGATGTGCGTACCGAGTACTTTACCTATTTGACCTGCGAAGACTGGCGCGGGCGAGCACAGTGCGAGTAACGTGACAAAGGGACAGTCCCTTTGCCACGTTCGGCTAACAGGAAGGGGAGCGATGACGGTGTCGCAACAACCAAGTGCTATCGAGGTACGTGGCGCACGTGTCCATAACCTTAAGGACATCGATATCGATATTCCGCTGGGAAAGCTGGTGGGTATTGCCGGCGTATCGGGTTCGGGCAAGAGCTCGCTGGCGCTGGGGGTTCTTTATGCCGAGGGCTCGCGTCGCTACTTGGAGGCGCTCAGCACCTATACTCGACGTCGCCTGACGCAAGCCGAGCACGCCCAGGTGGACGAGGTGCTGCACGTGCCGGCGGCGCTCGCATTGCATCAGCGCCCCAGCGTGCCGGGCGTGCGCTCGACCTTTGGCACCATGACCGAGCTCAACAACAGCCTGCGTCTGCTCTTTAGCCGCTGCGCCCATCACGTTTGCCCGCACTGCGGGACGCGCGTGGAGCCGAGCCTTAACGTCGCCGCGGGCCTGTCGCTCGCGTGCCCCGCATGCGGCCGTGAATTCTACGCGCCGAGTGCCGAGGACCTTGCCTTTAACAGCGGCGGCGCGTGTCCTACCTGCGGCGGTACCGGCGTCATGCGCGAGGTGGACGAGGCGAGCCTGGTGCCCGACGAGTCAAAGACTATCAACGAGGGCGCGGTGCTTCCTTGGGGCACACTCATGTGGGATCTGATGAAGCAGGTAGCCGGCGAGATGGGCGTGCGTACCGACGTGCCGTTTAGCCAGCTCACGCCCGCCGAACGCGACATCGTGTTCCATGGTCCGGCGGTTAAAAAGCACATTCTCTACGTTCCCAAAAACGGCGAGGGTGCCACGCCGCTCGACTTTACCTATTACAACGCCGTCTATACCGTTGAGAATGCGCTCGCCAAGGTTAAGGACGACAAGGGGCTCAAGCGCGTTGCACGCTTTTTGCACGAGGGGCCGTGCCGCGACTGCGGAGGCACGCGTCTTTCCGAAGCCGCGCGCCAGTCTCAGGTGCGCGGTATCAATCTGGCGCAGGCGGCGGCCATGACGCTGGGCGAGGCGATTGAGTGGGTGCGTGGGGTGCCCGCATCCTTGCCGACCGAGATGCGGCCCATGGCGACGGACATCTGCGATTCGTTTTTGAGTACGGCTCGCCGCCTGGTTGACCTGGGCCTCGATTACCTTTCGCTCGACCGCGCCGGTGCCACGCTCTCCACGGGTGAGCGCCAGCGTGTGCAGCTAGCCCGTGTGGTGCGCAACCGATCGACGGGCGTGCTGTATGTGCTGGACGAGCCTTCGATCGGCTTGCATCCTGCCAATGTCGACGGCCTGGTGGGCGTAATGCGCGATCTGGTGGATGACGGCAACACCGTGGTTGTTGTCGACCACGATACACGTGTGCTGGTGGAGGCTGATTATCTGGTCGAGATGGGCCCCGTTGCCGGAGCAGGCGGCGGCAACGTAATCGCCGCTGGTACGGTAGACGAGGTCGAGCAATCGCAGGACAGCCGTATCGCGCCGTTTTTGCGCGCCGAGCCCAAGCGCTTGCGTCCGCAGGTGACTGACGACGAAATGTTCGACCAGGGTCATATCCGCATGGCGACCGATACCATCCATACCGTCAAGCCACTCGAAGTCGATATCCCGCGCGGCCGTCTCGTCGCGGTTACGGGTGTTTCGGGTTCAGGCAAGACGACGTTGGTACTCGAGACGCTCATCCCGGCACTTAAGGCGCAGGCAGCCGGCGAGCGCCTGCCGCGCCACGTGCGCTGGATCGATGCCGAGGGCATTGCACGTGCCAACCTGATTGACGCCACGCCCATCGGTGCCAACGTGCGCTCGACGGTAGCGACCTATGCCGACATCCATGATGAGCTGCGCCGCGCCTTCGCCCGTACGCCCGAGGCCAAGGCAGCCGGCTACAAGGCGGGCGCCTTTAGCTACAATACCGGCGCCTTGCGCTGCCCTACGTGTGATGGCACGGGCTCGATATCGCTCGACGTGCAGTTTTTGCCCGATGTCGAAATCGTCTGCCCGGCATGTCGCGGCTCACGTTATGCAGACGCGGCTTCGCATATCCATCGCGAGGGCAAGGACGGGAGTCTGCTTACGTTGCCGCAGCTCATGGACATGAGTGTGGACGAGGCCATCGACGCCACGGTGGGGCTCAAGAAAGTTCAGACGCGCTTGCAGACCTTGCACGACCTGGGCCTGGGTTATCTTACGCTCGGTGAGCCCACACCGGCGCTTTCGGGCGGCGAGGCGCAGCGCCTTAAGCTCGCGAGCGAGATGGGCCGCGTGCAGGATGATGCCGTATTCGTATTTGACGAGCCCACGATCGGCCTGCATCCGCTCGATGTTCAGGTGCTGTTGAACGTGTTTGACGGCCTCGTTGCCAAGGGCGCCACGGTTATCGTGATCGAGCATGACCTCGACCTTATCCGTAACGCCGATTACGTGATCGACATGGGCCCGGGCGGTGGCGACGCCGGCGGGCAAATCGTCTGCGCCGGCACGCCGGACGACATCGCGGCCTGCCCCAAGAGCATTACCGGCCGCTACCTCTAACCGAATGTGACAAAGGGACGGTCCCTTTGTCACATTCCGGGAAAGTCTGTCTGACGCAGGGCCTCGTAGAGGACGATGGCGGCGCTGTTGGAGAGGTTGAGTGCGCTGATGCGGTAGTCGTTCGGGTCGACGAAGTTGCCGCAGATATCCTGTTGAAGGATGGCCTCGTGGCTGTCCTCGGTATGTCCGAGCGATTCCTCGTGGGCTTCCCATGCCTCGGCATTATCGAGTGAGTCACAATCGCGCAGCATCGGGATGCGCTCGCAGCGCTCAGGCGCCGCGGCAAGCAGTGGCTCGGGAATCCCCGAGCTCTCGCTGCCAAAGACCAGATAGTCACCGTCGCGGTAGGTGCTTTGCGCATAGGTGCGGCGCGCTTTTTTGGTCAGCAGGTGCAGGCGCTCGTCGGCGGGGGAGAGACCGTTGCGCGCAAGGAAATCCTCCCAGCTGGCATATGTCGTCACGTTCAGGTTTTGCCAGTAGCCCAGGCCGGCTCGACGCACCGTCTTGTCGTCGAGCGAAAAGCCCAGCGGCTCTACCAGGTGCAAGCGAGTGCCAGTGACCACGCAGGTACGGCCGATATTGCCTGTATTGGCCGGAATCTCGGGCGCGTATAGCACGATATTGAACATGAATCTCCTTGGCTCAGAATGAAAAACCACCACGAAGGGGACAGGCACCTTCGTGGTGGTTTGGCGGTTACGTGGGCGGAAAAATGCTAGCTTCGTTAAACCTAGGCGCGGTGCCAGTCGGTCAGGCAGGCATCGAGGGCGGCGATGAGCGCGTCCTTGTCCATATGACGGCCGATGATGCACAGGCTCGTCATGCGGTCGCCCGTCTCGTCGTCCCAAATCTGCATGATCTCGGGGTTCTCGTCGATAATCTTCTGCTTCTCGCTATCGGGCGCAGAATCGACAAACAGCCCGTTCTCCATCAGGCGGATCTGGTGGCCGGCCTGCTCAAACATGTAGCACATGTCCGGATCACCGGTCTGCCACAGCGGACCCTTAACGCGAATGACCTCGTCGGGCCACTCCTGCTCAACAAAATCGGTGAACTTCTGCAGGTCAAACGGCTTGCGGCGCGAGTATACAAAGGTCTCGATGTCATACTCGAGTACCTCGGGGTCTTCGTGCTCCTCGGGATGCTCCATGGCCTCGATCCAGGCGGCGGAGTTGTAGGCGCGCATAAAGTCGAAGCGGTCGGTGTCGAGCAGCTCCTCCATGGGGACCTCGCCGTTTTGGGCCTCGACAATCACGGCGTCCTTCTGCAGGCTACGCACGATGGCCTTGAGCTCGGCGATCTGCTCAGGCGTGACGGTATCGGTCTTGTTGAGGATCAGCGTGGAGCAAAACTCGATCTGCTGGATGAGCAGGCTTTCGATGTCGTCCTCGTCGATATCCTCGGCCAGCAGGTCGCGACCGCCGTTGAACTCGTCATACATGCGGGCGCAGTCGACCACGGCCACGATGTTGTCGAGCGCGAGCTTGGGCTCGCCGCCCACCTTGGCCTCGTCGCAGAAGCTCGAGATGGTGTAGGCGATGGGGATAGGCTCGCAAATCCCCGAAGCCTCGATGATGATGTAGTCGAACTTGCCCGAATCGGCGATGCCCTGCAGCTGGTTGGCCAGGTCGTCCGAAAGCGTGCAGCAGATGCAGCCGTTGGTGAGCGGGATAAGGTCGTCGGTCTCGGAAAGGCCGCCGTCGGCGATGAGGCTGGCGTCGACGTTGATCTCGCCGATATCGTTGACGATCACGGCAGCGCGGATGCCATCGTCGTTGGCGAGGATGTGGTTGAGCAGCGTGGTCTTGCCGGCACCGAGGTATCCGGTAAGCATGATGATCTTCACGGGTTTGTTGGGCATGTGCCCTCCTTTGTTAGACATGGCTTACAGATGAATCTTATGCCAAACGCCTGCTCTTATACCCACGCACGGGCAAATAACACAGGCTACTCCCAGGCTCCCCATACGTCGGGACAATAGCCGACGGTGGCCTTTTTGCCGTTGCGCACGATGGGTTCGGCCAGAACCTGCTGGTTCTCGAGCAGCTTATCAAAGCGCTGACTGGGGGTGAGATGCTGGATGAGCGCGAGCGTCTCCTCGTCCTTGGCTTTGGGGTTGAGCAGCTTGTCGATGCCGCCGACCGCCTGCATCACGCTCGTGAGCTCGCCCTTGCTCATCTCCTTTTCCTTAAGGTCGATAAACTGCACCTTAATACGGCGCTCCTTAAAATAACGCTGCGCCTTCTTGGTATCGAAGGACTTTTTGGTGCCGAAGATTTGAATATTCATGTATTTGTTCCGCCGTTCTAACGAACGGCGGTCACCTCGACGCTGCAAAGCCATCTGATGGGCAATCTGCCTTTCAATCGTCGGGCGCGGGCAAAAGCCCAGCGCCCTCCTCTTTCAAGGCACCTTGCCTCATCAGCTGGTTTTTCGCTGATATTGATAGAACATCAAGGTGACCACCGCTGGAATTATCGGATAAAGTTGGTCCTAGCGCGATCGGCCTGGGGGGCTTCGATGCCGGCGGCCTTTCCCGCCTCGATGCAACGCAGTAGCCAGGCCATGTTATTGCCGATGTTTCGCATGGTGGCGAGGCCCTCGGCGTCTTGGGCGGCCTCACCCGGCATGGCACCAAAGACGTTGTTCCAGTAGGTGGATGCTACCACGGGCATCTGGTTGATGGTGAAGTACTTGTTGAGCACGTCGAAGGTGGTCGACGTGCCGCCGCGGCGGGCAACGGCGACAGCGGCGCCCGGCTTGTGCGCAAAGGCCTTGCTGCCAGCATAAAACGCGCGGTCGAGGGCCGAGAGGATGCGTCCGCTGGGGTGCGCGTAGTAGACGGGGGAGCCAAAGACAAAGCCGTCGGCCTGCTCGGCGGCGGCAATGAGCTCGTTGACCACGTCGTCGTCAAAGGTGCAGCGGCAATCGAGCTTGCCACACTGACCACAGCCAATGCAGTCGCGAATGGGCTTGGCGCCCAGCTGAAATATCTCGGCATCGATGCCTTCGGCGTTGAGCTGCTCGGCGACCTCGGCGAGTGCGCGGGCCGTGTTGCCGTTTGCCTTAGGGCTGCCATTGACCAAAAGAACCTTCATCACAAACTCCCTCTGCTGTCGGTGACTTCTGCGGAGGATTATCGCACGAGCGGGCGGATGGCGTGGGGCGCGATGCGAAACGGCCTGTGTTTCACATCGCGCCCCACGACGCTAGTCCAGCTTGGTGCCCGGTACCTGCGGCGCCTCTTTAACCAGCGAATTGAGCTCGTTCAAAATGGAAACGGGCTGTCGGTCGACGGCGTCCAGATGAAGCGTGGCCACGCGAAGGGGCGGCTGATATTCAAATGAGCCCAAGAGCACGACGATC
Source organism: Collinsella sp. AF38-3AC (assembly GCF_003474365.1). Classification (NCBI taxonomy): domain Bacteria; kingdom Bacillati; phylum Actinomycetota; class Coriobacteriia; order Coriobacteriales; family Coriobacteriaceae; genus Collinsella; species Collinsella sp. AF38-3AC. Next base: position 20,448 of record NZ_QROM01000009.1, on the reverse strand, counting down.
CCAAGAACCGCTCGATTTCGTCTGCGACCGCGTCGGTCTCTTCGGGATCAAGCTCGTCAAAGAGCGCCACGAACATCGGCCCCGTCGAGCGGAACAGACGAGTGAGGCATCTCGGAATCGTTATTCTTGAGCAGGACCTCTCGACAGTGCTCCAGACGCTCGGCAAGGTCATCCTCGGTCGCAATCGTAGACAGGATGGCAAACTCGTCGCCTCCCAGACGAAATGCCGCCTCGTCCACCTTCATATATAGCTTGAGATAGAGGCTTACCTGCAAGATATAGCGGTTTCCCTCGTCATGCCCAAAGATATCGTTGCAATGCTTAAGGTTATCAATGTCGATAAACGCCATGGTCACGGGCAGTTCCTGCTCTCAGATTTCCTCTAGGGAACGGGCAAAGCCGCCACGGTTGCCAAGCCCAGTAAGCTGGTCGGTAAAGGCAGTCCTGATCAGATCGTCCTGACGCTCGAGAAGGTCACGGATGGTCTTTTCGAGCGTCTCGGTGTAATTGCTGGCGATATCCATGCTGTAAGCGGCTTTCTGAGGTCGGGGTGTATTGTGTCGGGCGAGCTCGTTGTACACACGCGTTGCTGCTCAACGCTTTGCGTGTATCCAGGCCCCCGCCTTGCTGCGTCGCTGGTTTAATATGTCGGTCCGTGTTCGCTGCTGATAACTATTGAGTAGTATAAACAACAATAGAGGATTGTATATGGGTGCCCCTGCCGCGGGCGGCTATTATTCGCCAATCGGTAGCGTGGCGATGCGATGCTCGATATAAATGCGACTGAGTCGGTATATGTTGACGGGTATACTTGTTCCGGTTTAAAACGCAGGAACGGAGATGGTTGCATGGCACAGCCAGATACGACGCGCACGGTGGGGCTTGCGCTCGAGGGAGGCGGCTACCGTGGTATGTATACGGCGGGCGTGCTCGACGTATGGATGGAGCACGGCTTGACCTGCGACCATATGGTGGGAGTCTCGGCGGGCGCGGCGTTTGGCTACAACTTTAAATCGCGCCAGATCGGCCGCGCCATTCGCTACAACAAGGCCTATTGCGCCGACAAGCGCTATGCGAGCGTGACGAGCTGGTTGCGAACCGGCGATATGTTCAATGCCGAGTTTGCCTATCATGAGGTACCCATCGAGCGCGATCCCATCGATCTGGAGGCATATCGCGCCTGCCCCATGCGGTTTACGTGCGTATGTACCGATCTTAAGACGGGGCAGGCCGTCTACCATGACCTGCCCTATGGCGACGAGCGCGATATTGAGTGGATCCGGGCGTCGTCGGCGATTCCCGTGGCGACGCGTCCTGTTGCCATCGAGGGTCGTAAGTACTTGGATGGCGGTGTTGCCGATTCCATTCCCAGCACTTGGCTGTTTGAGCAGGGTTATGACCGCAACGTGGTGGTGCTGACGCAGCCGGCGGGCTTTGTAAAGCAACCCAATAGCGTGATGCCCATGCTGCGTCGCGTGTATCGTCACTATCCGGAGTTTGTCGCGGCTCTTGAGCATCGGCACGAGGTCTACAATGCCACGCTCGATGACCTGGCGCGCCGCGAAGCCGCTGGCGAGATCTTTGTGGTGCGGCCGAGCGAATCGGTGAAGGTGCCGTCGCTGTGCCGCGAGCCCGATGAGCTCGAGCGCATCTATCAGATCGGCCGTCGCGATGCGGAGGCGACGCTGCCGGCGCTGGAAGCGTATCTGGCGGGGTAGGGGCCACGGCGGAAAGCGCATCCCAAAATGGACGTCCAAACTGGGATGCGCTTTCCGCTATTGAAGATATGGGGCTGCGGAGCAGCTGCTTGGCATGGGCCTATGCCTGCTGCCAGGTATCGACGAGCTCCTTGGCTGCGGCGTAGGGGTCGTCGGCACTGCAGACGGCGCTCACCACAAAGAAGCCGTCGACGCCGGTGGTCTTGAGCTGCGGAAGATCGGCCGTTTTGACGCCGCCGCCCACCACGATGGGCACGGGGCTTGCCGCATGGAGGGCAGCCAGGTCCTCAAAGCTCTTGGTGATGATGGAGCCGTCGGCAGCACGTCCGCAGTCGCGCTTGGTCTCGGTCTCGTGGAGCGGGCCTACGCCCAGGTAATCGACCAGGCTCATGTCGGCGGTCTTGACGTACTCGAGCATCTCCTCGCAGCGGGCCGAAAGGCCCACGATGGCATCTGGGCCCAAAAGTTTGCGGCAGACCTCGACGGGGATGTCGCTCTGGCCAACATGCACGCCGTCGACAGCGATGCCCTGCTCGCGTGCGGCGAGTACGCAGTCAAGACGGTCATCGATCAGCAGAGCGACCTGTCCGGTTTTGCCGGCCTGAGCGATGGCCTGTGCGGCATCGCCCGTCAGTGCGATGATCTCGCGGGCACTTGCCACCTTGGAGCGCACCTGGATGCAGGTAAAGCCGGCATCGAGCGCCTGGGTCACCACATCGCTCACGGGGCGTCCGAGGGTGTTTTCGGGGCCGAGTACCAGGTAGGCCGAGATATCAAGGTTGTCGCGGATGCTCATCGTGCTTCCTCCTGCTTTTTGATCTGCGCTTCCATGCGCTCGAGTTTGCCGGTCATGGTGTCGGTAAATCCGGGTCGAATATCGGCTTTGAGCACGACTTCGGTGCGGATGCCCTTGCTCGCCAACACGAAGGTCGCGTCGCGCACGACCTGCATGACCTCGTCCCAGTCGCCCTCGATCTCGGTGAACATCGAGGTGGTGCGGTTGGGAAGGCCGCTCTCGCGAATGACGTGTACGACCTCGGCGACTTCGGCAGATAGCTCGTCGCCGGTGCCGCACGGGGCGATGGCCACAGCGACGAGTGTGTTCATGCCGGCATTGGTTGCGGGCTTGGACATGGCTTATGCCTCCTCGAGCTCGAGTTGGTTATCGGCAATGTCCTGGGCGGTTGCGCGGTAGAGCTCGTCGATAAAGGCGACCTTAAAGCTTGCCGGGGCATCGGCGACGGCGGCGGCACGCGTGCCGGCAACGTTGTAGACGGCGGTGCCGCAGATGGCCGCCGTAAACGGGTCGGTGGCGCAGGCGTACACGGCCAGCACGCCGCCCTGCGAACAGCCGCAGCCGGTGATCTTGGACATGAGTGGGCTGCCGCCGTGGGACTTGGCAACGGTCGTGCCGTCGGTAATCAGGTCGACTTCGCCCGAGACCACTACGGCGCCGCCGGTGTAGCGGGCGAGCGCCACGGCGGCATCACGGGCGGCGTCTACCGTGTCGGTGGTATCGACGCCACGCACGCGGCTCAGATCGGCCGCTTCGCCCTCAAGGCCCCACAGACCGGCGAGCGCGATAATCTCGGAGGCATTGCCGCGCACGATGGCGGGCTTGTACTGCTTGAGTTCGTTTACCAGTTGGGTGCGCAGGCTGCCGATGCCCAGGCCCACCGGATCGAGCACCCAGGGCTTGCCGGCGTCATGTGCCGCCTTGGCCGCGCGGGGAATCGTCTGCTCGTAGATGGGGAAGAGCGTGCCCATGTTCAGATAGATGGCGCCGCCGCCGGCAACGAGTGCCTCGCCCTCGTCGGGCAGATAGACCATGGCGGCCGAACCGCCCACGGCGAGCTGCGCGTTGGCGACAAAGTCAATCGTTACCGTGTTGGTGATGGAGCCGGCCATGGGATTGGTGGCACGAATCTCCTCCACGGCCATGACCACGTTTTGCTTAAGCTGTTCCGAATCGATCACTGCACATGCCTCCTTGGCATAGAAAAGGGGCGCTGTGCATAGACAGCGCCCCTAAAAAGGCGGCATGCTCCCTACGCCAGCATTAACTGACAGGTTCAAAGGATTGGGCCCCACGCCCTCTCAGCCTTGTGGTTTGCACCGCCGGCACTCCCGCATCGAATCTGTTGTTCCCTATACTAGCGCATCGGTACAATGGTTAGGATGAAAACGACTGGGGGACCTTATGATCAAACTCGTGCTGACCGATATGGACGATACGCTGATTCCGGCCGGGCATGACGGCGCCAGCGACTATGCCATCGAGGGCATTCATGCCATGCAGGCGGCGGGTCTGCACTTTGGTCCGGTTTCGGGTCGCCAACCGTCTGCGATGGGCTGGATGTTTAAAAATCATTCCGAGTGTTTTTCGACCGGTGCATTCTGCAACGGCCAGGTCATGTTTGTCGATGGCGAAGTGGTCGCCTCGCGTGCGACCGATAACGATGCGCTTATGCGCTTGGCCGCCTATCTGGAAGAAGAAACCGACGATACCTATCTGAAGGTATACAGCTTGGGTGATGGCTTTTGGGATAACGATGCCTATTGCGTGACACGTGATGCCGAGCGTGTGCGCCGCGCTATGGAATCGGGCGGCAATGCGTGGCTCAAGGGCGAAGAGGCCCCGTGCCGCCCTGTCGTCGATGATGCGCCGGTGTTCAAGGCGAATATCTGGAGCGCCCGTTCGCGTGAGGAACTCGCGGAGCTACGCGAGCGCGTTGCCGCCGAGGTGCCGGAGCTCTCGCTTGTGTTTCCCAACAACCGTGTGCGCCTGTTCGACATCCTTCCGGCTGGTTGGGACAAGGGCTGCGCTGCGCTGGAGCTGGCGCGCGCTTTGGGCCTAACGCCCGACGAGGTGGCCGTATTTGGCGATTCCGATAACGACCTGCCCATGATCGATGCCGTTCCCAACTCCGTTGCGGTCGCCAATGCCAACGAGGCCGTCACGGCTGCCGCACGCTGGCATATCGGCGCTGCGGCAGATGATGCGGTTGCCGCAGCGCTGCATCAGATTGCCGCCTGCGCCGCGACGGGTGAGATGCCGTCATTTATGCGTCAGATGAACGCGGCAGACTTCGGCATCGCGAACGTCTAGGGAGAAAGCCATGAAGCTTCAGCAGCTCAGGTACGTTGTAAAGGTTGCCGAATGTGGCAGCATCACCGAGGCCTCGCGTCGCCTCTATGTGTCGCAGCCTTCGATTACCGCGTCGATTCGCGATCTCGAAAACGAGATGGGCGTGCATATCTTTGAGCGCACCAACAAGGGTGTCATTGTGTCCGATGAGGGCGAGACCTTCTTGGGCTATGCGCGCCAGGTGCTCGATCAGGCTGATCTGCTCGAGGACAAGTACAAAGGGGCATCTGAGCAGGTGCCGCATTTTAGCGTGAGCTGCCAGCATTACTCCTTTGCCGTCAACGCGTTTGTCGATGTGATCCGTGAGTTCGATGCCGCGCGCTACGACTTTACCCTGCGCGAGGAGCAGACCCACGAGATTATCGAGGATGTCGCGCACATGAAAAGCGAGTTGGGCATCCTGTACTTATCCGAGCACAACCGCGAGGTTATTGAGCGTATGCTCGCTGCCAATGAGCTTGTGTTTGAGGGACTCTTTTGTGCCGCGCCGCACGTTTTTGTATGCGCCGACCATCCGCTGGCGACCCGCTCCAGCGTGACGCTCGAGGACTTGGAAGATTATCCGTTCCTGTCCTACGAGCAGGGCAGCTACAACTCGTTTTACTATTCCGAGGAGCTGACCTCGACGTTTGAGCGCCGCAAGAATATCCGCGTGCGCGACCGTGCGACGTTGTTCAATTTGGCCATGGGCCTCAACGGCTACACGGTGTGTTCGGGCGTGATTAGCCACGAGCTCAACGGCCCCGGCATTATCTCGATTCCGCTCGACGTGGACGAGTACATGGAGATTGGCATCATCACGCGCAAGAACACGACGCTCACGCGCTACGGTCGGGCCTATATCGACGCGATTCGTCAGCATATCTAGGCTGCTGTGCTCCCCACGGTTCAAGTCCCTTTATGGTAGTCCAGAGTGACATAGGAAGCATCTATATCAAACTGTTATAAACGTATATTTTACGATGGCCATATGAACGCTCATACTCTGTCCCGGTAAAGCAACCAATGCAAAAGGGAGATATCTATGAGCACTTCGATTCAACCGAACGCACCGTTTCGCGCCGATATCGTCGGCAGCTTTCTTCGTCCGCAGGCCGTAAAGGACGCTCGTGCTGCCTATACGGCAGGCACGCTTGATGCCGAGGGGCTTAAGGCCGTCGAGGACGATGCCATCCGCGATTTGGTGGCAAGGCAAAAGGCCGCCGGCCTGCAGGTCATCACCGATGGCGAGTTTCGCCGCAGCTACTGGCACCTCGATTTTATGTGGGGGCTGAACGGCGTCGAGCGTCGCACCTCGCGTACAGGCTATATGTTCCACGATGAGGAGACTACCGCCGACACCGCCGTGGTAACCGGTCCCATTAGCGGCGAGAATCATCCGTTCGTCGAGCACTTCAAATTTGTCAAGGCGCTCGAGGGGGAGGGTCAGGTCGCGCGACAGACCATTCCGGCGCCGATCCAGACGTTCTCCGAAGTCACGCTCGACCGCTGCGATGGCCAGCAGGAGAGCCTGCGCGCCGTCTACAAGACCGACGAAGATCTCGCCGATGCCATCGCCGCAGCATACCGCACCGTTATTGCCGACCTGTATGCCGCAGGCTGCCGCAACATTCAATTTGATGACTGCACCTGGGGCATCTATTGCGATGCCGACTTTGTGTCTAAGACCGGTATGAGCCCGGTTGACCTGCAAAAGGTGAGCGAGCTGGGCGTGGCGCTCAACAACGCCGCAATCGAGGGCAAGCCCGATGACCTTGTCATTAACACGCACGTGTGCCGCGGCAACTACCACTCTACCTATGCTTTTGAGGGCGGCTATGGCCCCATCGCGCCGTACCTGTTCGCACACGAGAACGTCGATGCGTTCTATCTTGAGTTCGATACGCCGCGTGCCGGTGGCTTTGAGCCGCTCAAGTACGTTGCCCCCGGCAAGAAGGTCGTGTTGGGCCTGGTGACCACCAAGGCGGCAGAGCTCGAGAACGAAGACGCCATCGTCGAGCGCATCCGCGAGGCGGTAAAGTACGTGCCGCTCGAGAACCTGTATCTGTCTCCGCAGTGTGGCTTTGCCAGCTGCGAGATTGGCAACAAGCTGACCGAGGACGAGCAGTGGGCAAAGATTGCGCTGGTCAAGCGTATTGTGGAGCGTGTCTGGAAATAACGATGCCGTTCGCAGGCGGCGGCGCGTGCGAGGCGCTGCGTATCGCGTACAATGGTTCGGATCGTATCGTTCGGGCAGGTTATCCGATATGCCCGATCGCCCTTCCATTCGAAAGGACATCAATGTCCCAGCTCTCGACGCCCGCCGTTAGCGATGCCATCTACGACGCATCGTCGCTCGGCCGCCCGCGCATGTTCCTGCTCGGTCTGCAGCACCTGTTTGCCATGTTTGGCGCCACGGTGCTGGTGCCCGTGCTCACCGGTCTCTCGGTGTCGGCAACGCTTTTGTTTGCCGGCTTGGGCACGCTGCTGTTCCACTTCCTATCGCGCGGTAAGGTGCCGGCATTTTTGGGCTCATCGTTTGCCTTTATTGCCGGTTATGCCGCAATTGCGCCCAACGGCGAGGCCGAGCTTTTGCCCTACGCCTGCCTGGGCGTTGCCTGCGCCGGTCTGCTCTATCCGGTGCTGGCAGCGCTGTTCCGCGCCTTTGGCGCCAAGCGCGTTATGCGCTTCTTTCCGCCGGTGGTGACCGGCCCCATCGTCATTTCCATCGGCCTGATCTTGGCAAGCTCTGCTATCGCCAACTGCCAGACCAATTGGCTTGTTGCCGTTGTCGCTGTGGCCGTCATTGTCGTATGCAATATTTGGGGCCGCGGCATGGTCAAGATCGTGCCGATCCTGCTGGGCGTCGTGGTGAGCTATGCCGTCGCGGCTGCGTTGGGTGAGGTCGATTTTTCGGGCGTTGCCGCCGCTCCGTGGGTCGGTCTGCCCATCGTGTGGGACAACACCGTGTTTGCGCTCTTTGGCCCGCAGTTCGATAGCGGCCTTGCCACGACGGCCATCATCACCATTATGCCGTTGGCCTTTGCGACCATGATCGAGCATATCGGTGACATCTCGGCTATCGGCTCCACTTGCGAGCGTAACTACATCGCCGATCCTGGTCTGCATCGCACGCTGCTCGGTGACGGCTTTGCCACGATTCTGGCTTCGCTCTTTGGCGCTCCGGCCAACACCACCTATGGCGAGAACACCGGCGTGCTCGCCCTGACGCGCGTGTTCGACCCGCGCGTGATCCGCATTGCCGCGTGTTGTGCCATCGTGCTTTCGTTCTGCCCCAAGTTCGCTGCGGTCATCGCAGCCATGCCGGCATGCGTTATCGGCGGCGTGTCGCTCGTGCTCTACGGCATGATCAGCGCTGTGGGCGTCCGTAACCTCATCGAGAACCAGGTCGATTTCCAGAACAACCGCAACGTGCTGGTGGCCGCTCTGGTGCTTGTGCTTTCGCTCGGTATTGCGTACAGCACCGCTGGCGCCATCGTGCTGGAGCTGGGCGGCGTGACGATTTCGCTTTCCGGTCTTGCCGTGGGCTCGCTGGTGGGTATCGTGCTCAATGCGATTCTGCCCGGCAATGATTTTGAGTTCGATACTTCTGAGCTTGAGGAGGCTGCTAAGTAGCAGCTGCGTTCAGCTAAAACAAGATATGGTGCCCATGCGTATATGCGCGTGGGCACCATTTTTAATGCGTCAGTATCCAGTGGATGCCGCGCACCATGCGCAGGTCAGTTTGGGCAAAGTGATTGCCGGGGTTGAGCTCCAGCGTTGTTGGAATGTCGCGCTCGATAAACAGCTCTTCCATCGCGCGCGTATCGTCGAGTACGTGCCGCATCATGCGGTTGGGCGTCTTGGTTTCCTTTTTACCGAGCGACAGATAGGTGGCGTCGGGCGTAGCTGTCATCGTGCGCTCGCGCGCGTAGTCGATAAAGCCGGGGAACCACAGCGACCCCGATGCACTCGCCGCGCGCTCAAAGACATCTGTTTGCCAAAGTGCCCACAGTGCAAAAAGACCCGCCAACGAGTAGCCGGCAACGCCGCGCCAGGCGGGCGGTTGCGGGAGCGATGATTCGGCCTGGGGGATTATCTGCTTCAACAACTCGTCAAGAAAACCAGCAGCCTGTCCGCCAAAGGGCTCGGCATCTCGTATAGTTCCGTCACATGCCCAGGGGCTCAGCTCGCGATTCCAATCGAGCCCTCCAATGGCGACAAGGGTGAACGGCGGGCAGTCGAGCTCTCGGCAGCGCTTGTAGACTTCACTACCGTCGCCCATGGCAACGGGGAGGTAGATGACGGGCGCGCCTTCCACACACTCTGAATAAACGGTTATCTGCTTATGATGTGCTTCCAAGGCAGGCTTCTCTCGGTGTTGTGATATTGACAGCCTCAATTGTCGCACGCTGGTACGGGGACAGACGCTAAAAGAAAGGCACGGAGCCGCTCGATGCGACTCCGCGCCTTGTTGTTTTGCGTTAGCAGACTATGCCGTTACGCCACGAAGAAGTAGACGAGGAAGGCAAGGGCTGCGATCCACATGAGCGGCTTGATCTTGGAGGCCTCGCCCTTAAAGAGCGCGACGACCACGTAGGCGATAAAGCCCAGGCCAATACCGGCAGAGATGGAGTAGGTGAAGGGCACGCCGGCGACAATCATGAACGCCGGGAAGCCCTGCGACACGTCGGACCAGTCGATCTCGGAGACCTCGCTCATCATGAGGTAGCCGACGTAGACCAGGGCGCCGCAGGTGGCGGCACTGGAAACGATGGAGACGACGGGGGAGAAGAACGCGGCGAGGATGAACAACACGCCGGTGGTGACGGAGGTGAGGCCCGTGCGGCCACCGTCGGCAGCGCCGGAGGTGGACTCGACGAAGGTGGTGATGGAGGAGACGCCCATAAAGCCACCGGCAGCGGCGGCCACGGAGTCAACGACCAGGATGGGGCGGATGTCCTCGACATTGCCGTCCTCGGTTAGGAACTCGCCCTGCTTGGCGACGGCCATCGCGGTGCCCATGGTGTCGAAGAAGTCACTCATGAGCAGCGAGAAGGCAACGACGAGCAGCATCGGGTCGGTCAGGACCTTCACGATGGCCATGTTGCCGTCGGCGGTGCTGGCAAACGGGGCGCCAAAGGTCGAGAAGTCGAGCGGGGCGATAAGGCCCTCGGGCGCATGGGTGACGCCCAGCGGGATACCGGCGATAACGGCGACGATGATGCCGATGAGCAGCGAGCCCGGCACGTTGCGGGAAGCCAGGGCAACCGTCACGACGATGGAGATGATGCCGACGATAAAGGTGGGGGAGGTGATGTCGCCCAGGCCGACAAGCGTACCGGCGCCAGCGGTGATGATGCCGGCATCGCACAGGCCGATCATGGCGATGAACATGCCCAGACCAACCGAGATGGCGTGGCGCAGGACCACGGGGATGGCGTCCATAATGGCCTCGCGCAGGCCGCAAAGGACGAGCAGCAAGATGACGACACCCTCGAGGAAGATAACGCTCATGGCCACGTGCCAGTCACCGCCGCACATGGTGGTGGTGATGCCCGCAATCATGGCGTTGATGCCCAGACCCGACGCGCAGGCGAGCGGGCGGTTGGCGAAGATGCCCATGCAGATGGTCATGATGCCGGCGCCCAGACAAGTGGCGCAGGCGAGCGCTCCCGCATCGATGCCGGCGCCCGAGAGCACCGCGGGGTTGACGGCGATGATGTAGGCCATCGCCAGGAATGTTGTCAGTCCAGCGCGAAGTTCGGTCCCGATTGTGGACTTGCGCTCACTGACGTGAAAAAGTTCGTCCATGCATACCCTTTCCTTGTTCGGCCCCGAGTTTAGGCCGATTGACACGAACTTCCTTACTATATCGCCTTTTTATAGTTAGTGTTCCTCGCATGTTGATGTTCGGCGCTTTGGGGGGCAGACGTGCGGTATTTTTCGTATGAAAATGTGTAGGTACCGTATACTTAAGCGGTTACAACGAACTCTTTGGAGGAACGTATGATTAAAGAGCTCTGCCGCGACGAGGTCATCCTGTCCCAGCGCTGCGAGGTTGCGACTGTCGAGGACGAGTCGGTCGCACAGGACCTGATCGATACCATTAAGTCGCTCGAGGATGCCGGCTGCCTTGCCGCCAACCAGATTGGCGTCACCAAGAAGGTCTGCGTCTATCTGGACGATGCCGGCGAGCCCCACGTGCTCTACAACCCCCGTCTGGTGTTTGGCCTGGGCGCCAGCAAGATGGAGGAGAGCTGCCTGACGCACGACGAGATCACCAAGTCCACGCGCTACATCAAGTGCAAGGTTGCCTTTGACCAGATCGTCGACGGCAAGATGAAGGAGTGCCGCCGCGACTACGCAGGTTTTGAGGCACAGATGATCCAACACATGATTGATCACTGTCTTGGCAAGTTGGTCTAAGGGGACCAAAGCACCGCACCTTGCCGCTCAATCGTCGCTCGCGTACCTTAAGTACGCTTCGCTCCTCTTTCGTGGCAATCTGCGGCACTTTGACCCCTTAGACGACCTGCGGGGTTGACTTGGTTGGGTCTATCTTGCTTGTAAAGTCCGGGTATGACATTGTTGTCATGTCCGGACTTTTTGTTTAGCGCTCCTTTGTTTGGTGACAATGACCTTAGTAAGAACATTGAGCTAGGAGGCGCTATGTGCACGAGCATTCGATTTACCGATAATTCTGGCCACATGTATCTAGGCCGCAACCTCGACTGGAGCTTTGACTACGGCCAACAGGTTCGTGTGATGCCGCGCGGGTTTCACATTCCGTATTCGTTTATCGACGATGCGTCGGCGGCACACGCGGTAATCGGCATGTGCATCGATTACAAGAACTATCCCATGTTTTTCGACTGTGGTAACGATGCGGGTCTGGCTGTGGCGGGGCTTAACTTCCCCGGCTATGCCGAGTATGCCGAGGGCCCGGTTGATGGAAAGACCAATATCGCGGCCTATGAGTTTCCCCTGTGGGTGGCAGCGACGTTCTCGACGGTCGATGAGGTCGAGGCCGCGCTGCGCGACACGGTGATTGTCGCCAAATCTGCCGGAGAGGGGCTGGGCGTGTCGCTGCTCCATTGGATTATCGGCGACAGCCAGCGCAGCATCGTGGTCGAGATGATGGCTGACGGCCTGCATGTATACGACGATCCGGTCGACACCCTTGCCAACCAGCCGACCTTCCCGTGGCACATGGAAAACCTGCGCACCTATATCACAGCCACAAGCGATTTTCCGCAGACGGCGACATGGCGTGGCGCCGAGCTCAAACCCTATGGCGCGGGTGCCGGCATGCGCGGCATTCCCGGTGACTGCTATTCGCCGAGCCGTTTTGTAAAGGCGGCGTACCTCAATGCCAATTACCCGCAAAAGGAGAGCGAGGCCGAAAACGTCGTCCGCATGTTCCGCTCACTCGAGGGCGTGGTGATGATTGAGGGGGCGTCCAGGATGGGCGATGGCAAGTTCGAGAAGACTATCTACACCGGATGCTTTAGCGCGCGCACGGGCAATTATTACTATGCGATGTATGAGGATCCGTCGATTCGCTACGTGAGCCTGATGGATGCCGAGGGCGCGAGCCCCGATAGGCTCGTGGTTCCCGAGCCGCGTCGTTCGTAGCCGTTAGCTTTACTGCAATGCAAAGCGGCCCTGCGTCTCTCGTGAGGTGCAGGGCCGCTGTCGTTGATTTGTGACGTCGCTAGAAGTTGGCGTCGTTGAGTTGTTCGTTCTCAAGACCGTCGAGCTGTTGCTGTTCGGGCGTATCGGCGACACTCTCGAGCAGCTCGGTGGGATCGACGTTCATGTCCCTACCGGCCTCGTTGCCGTTGACCAAGTCGTCCGAGAAGATGTCGACTTCCATTTCCTCGGCCTCTTCGATCTGAACCTCGAGCGGCACCTGGGTGCGCACGAGCTTAACGGCCGGGCGCATGCGGGCAAACAGCGGCACGTACTCGATGATGATGGCCGAGTTCTCAAGACCGTACCAGCGTGCCGGGCTTCCGCAGGCGCGGCGGACGGCGTACTTGATGGCCATCACGCGGTGGTCGTTGCGGTTGATGTCCGTTTCGGGGGCGAGCATCTTGCGCAGCATGCAAAAACGGAAGTCGCCCACGTTGCCGCGCGTCTCATAGATGGAGTAGGTGTGGTGCTGCGGCGGCAGCTCGCCCGATGCCATCAGGTCGCCAACGATCTGGCGCAGGTAGGCATTAACGCGCTGGTTGACCTTAAAGCCCAGGTCCAGGCGCACGCGGAACAAAAAGTCCGTGCCAAAGGTCTCGACGGAATACTCGTGCGTATAGGGCTCATCGGTGACATGCACGTTAATGAACCAGTATGCCTTGGCGCGCTTGGGATGTTTGTCCAGGATGGAATAGAGCACGTCGCGGTCGAGTGTGAGCGGATCGGGGCTGTTGGTGAGGAACACCAGGTTGTCGGCGAGCACGGGATAGGTCTCGTCGTTGCGCAGGCGGTTGAGCTGATCGATGTACTTGGAGACCGGCAGCAGGATCGTCTGCGTGCGCTCGATGGCGGTGCCGCGGCGCCACACATACATAAGGCCAAACAGCAGCGAGGCCAGGAAGATCATCACATAGCCGCCGTCAAAGAACATGGTAAGGCACGAGGCGAAGAAGCACAGCTCAATGGCACCGAAGAGCAGGTTGAAGACGCAGGCACCCAGCTTGTGCTTGAGAATGCCGGCGATATAGCTCGTCAAAAGCGTCGTGGTCATGAGCATGGTCACGGTGATGGCGAGGCCATAGGCGCTTTCCATGCGCTCGGAGTTCTGGAACAGCAGCACGATAAAGATGCAGCCGACCCACATGAGTTTGTTGACGAGCGGAATATAGAGCTGGCCCTTGGTGTCGCTGGGGTAGTGGATGCGCAGATGCGGCATAAGGTTGAGGCGCGTTGCCTCGGATACCAGCGAGAACGAGCCGGTGATGAGCGCCTGTGAGGCGATGATGGCCGCCACGGCCGAAAGCACGATGGCAAAGGGGCGTAGAGGCTCGGGAAGCATCATATAGAACGGGTTGACGATATCCATCGCGAGCATCTGGGGGTTGGAGTTATTGGCGAGTAGCCAAGCTCCCTGACCCAGATAGTTGAAGATAAGGGCCGCCTTAACAAATGGCCAGGATGCATAGATGTTTGCCTTGCCCACGTGGCCCATGTCCGAGTAGAGTGCCTCGGCACCGGTTGTCGACAGGAAGACAAAGCCGAGCACCATAATGCCCGAATGGTTGATGGGCGAGAACAGGAACATAATGCCGCGGATGGGGTTGAGCGCGCGCAAGATGGACAGGTTGCCGAGCATGTTGAACAGACCGGCGCCTGCCAGGAACAGGAACCACAGCGTCATGAGCGGGCCGAAGAGCTTGCCGATTGACGAGGTACCGGCGCGCTGCATGGCAAATAGGCCGCAGATAATGATGATGGTGATGATGATGACGTTGGTCTGGCCGTCGCCCAGCAGCGCATGGCCCCATTCGATGGTGCGCAGACCCTCGATGGCTGTGGTGACCGTGACGGCGGGGGTGAGGATGCCGTCGGCAAGCAGTGCCGCGCCGCCGATCATGGCGGGCAGAATCAGCCATGGTGCCACCTTGCGTACGAGGCTGAACAGGGCGAAGATGCCGCCTTCGTTGTGGTTGTCGGCCTTCATGGCGATTACCACGTACTTGACCGTGGTCACGAGCGTCATGGTCCAGATGACGAGCGAAAGCGCGCCCAGGATCATGTCCTCGCTGACGGTACCGATGCCGCCGTTGTTGGCGACGATTGATTTCATGGTGTACATGGGGCTCGTGCCGATGTCGCCATAGACGACGCCGAGCGTTACGAGAAGCATGCCAGCGGAGAGGGGGATGGCTCCGTGCCCGCCTTGCCCGCGCTGGTCTTGGAGGTTTGCCTCCAACTTGTTGTGTGCCACGTGGACTCCCTTAGACATCCGGTTATCTGTCCTGAGCAGATAACTTTTATGCCGTCTTTATACATACAAGAGCAGTTTGGCACATCGGGTATTTTTAGACAATAATCCCCAGCTGGGGATTATTTATGTACGTAGGTAGTATTTCAAAACAGGGGCTTTTAAGCGCGTACTGTCTGGGCGATACCGGCCTTGGCGCTTGCGCGCTTGCCAGCGAGTTCGCAAAAAATCGCGCCGCCGATGATAAGTGCGGCGCCCATCAGGCGGACTGGCGTTATAACTTCACCCAAAAGGACGGCGGAGAACACGACGGCCGAGAGCGGCTCGAGGTAGCCGACAACCGCGACGGTCTGCACGGGCAGCTTGGCGACGGCGCTAAAGTAGAGCAGGCAACCGATGCCGGTGTTGACGACGCCGAGCATAGCGACGGCGCGCCAATCGATGCCTGCGGCGATGCCGGGGGAGAAAAACGAGGGAGCGCCTTGGGTGACGAGCGTAAGGACCAGCGCGGTCACAAAGGCGGCGCTCAACTGGAGCGCGGAGTTCTCGAGACCCTCGATGTGTGGCGCACCCTTGCTAGCGATGACCATCAGCGCATAGCAAAATGCCGAGGCGATGCCGCAGACGATGCCCGCAATGGGCATGTTGCCGCCGAGACCTTGCGCTGCAATGAGAAAAGCGCCGCAGGCGACGGCGATAAAGCCGGCGATTTTGCTGCCGGTCAGTTTTTCGCCAAAGATAAACGGCGAGAGGGCCATGACGATGATGGGGCCGCAGTAGTACAGCAGCGAGGATACGCCGACGCCGATCGTCTGGTAGGCGCAGAACAGAAAAATCCAGCTGGCGCCCAGCGCGGCTCCCGAGAGAAGGAGTGCTGCGGCTTCGCGGGGACGAGATGGCGCCTGCAGCTTATGGCGTTGGGTGATAACGAGGATGGTGACAAGCGAGAGGGCTCCCAGAAAGGTGCGCAGCAGCACGATATCGGAGCTCGGCAGCGCGATGGCAGCGGCGATGATGCCGTTGGAGCCAAACAATAGCAATGCTGCTAAGTACGTAAACAGTCCGTTGTTCATGTGCTTCCGTCCCCTTTATATCCGAACATGTTCACTATGGGTGAGGTGGCTATAGAAGAAAAGCGAATATAATGCATGGATAACATGACAAAAACTCATGTAAAGGTGGAGGGGTGCCGTGGAAACGAATATTCAAAAGATGCAGGTGCTGCTCGAGACCGTGCGCGCCGGCAGTTTTACGCGCGCCGCCGAGCGGCTGAGCTATTCGCAGTCGGGCGTGAGCCGTATGGTGGCCGATCTTGAGGCAGACTGGGGCTTTAAAGTGCTCGATAGAAGCCGCGAGGGCGTAGTGCTTTCTTCCGATGGGCGGCAAGTTATGCCGGCGGTCGAGGCGTTATGCGAGGAATTTGTTCGTTTGCAGCGACGGGTGGATGAGATGCGTGGGCTCATGCGCGGCAAAATCTGCATCGGTACATTTTCGAGTGTGGCGACCCATGTGCTGCCGCCGGTGATTGCGCGCTTTCGTGCCGATCACCCGGACGTCGATTATGAGTTGCTGATGGGCGATTACTCGGAGATTGAGCAATGGGTGGCGGAAGGGCGCTGCGACCTGGGCTTTATTCCGCGTGAGCCCCGAGGAAACGGCATGACATCGCGGGCGTTGGTGCAAGATGAGCTGATGGCGGTGGTGCCGGCAAACTCTTCACTTGCCACTGCAAAGGCCGTTTCTCTTGCTGATTTTGCCAACGAGCAGTTTATTCTGCTGGAACGTGGCAGTGACGATGAGATTACGCCACTGTTCCGTCGTGCGGGCCTGGCGGTGCGCTCGAAGCTGTCAACCTGGGATGACTATGCGATTATGGCCATGGTCGAGGACGGTCTGGGTGTGAGCATACTTCCGGCGCTCATCTTGCGCCGCTGCCAGTTCGATGTTGCCGTGCGTCCGCTCGAGGGACATCCTCATCGGCTGATCAATGCGATATATCGCACGGCCGATGTTTCGCTTGCCGCCGCTCGTTTCCTCGAATACCTCTAAACGAGCGCACGTCGTTATCGCCTTGGGATAAATCTCGAGGTTTGGCTCATTTTATTTTTGAAATTGAACTTTTCGAAATAGCACGGCGTTATACTGCTGCCTAAATTGAACTCAGGTTCAATTCGTGTTCTACAAATTGAACTTTGCCAGCAAGGAGGTTCTAGTGGCCCAAGAGACGTTTAGCGATCGCCTGCGACAGGCTATGTCCGATCGCGACGTTCGCCAGTCGGACGTGATCCGCGCATCGGAGATGCTCGGCAAAAAACTCGGCAAGAGTCAGATGAGCCAATATGTGAGCGGCAAGACGATTCCGCGGCGCGATGTGGCAGAGCTGCTCGCCCGTATTTTGGAGGTCGATGTTACCTGGCTGCTCGCCAGTGACGCCGATCAAGGCGAGACATCATCGCCCCGCAACGTTTCCAAACCCGAACCCAACCCCTCGGCTCAAATTGCAAGGAGCGCCACCATGCGTACTTTTTCTAAATCCAGCAAGCTCGACAACGTCCTCTATGACGTGCGCGGTCCCGTCGTTGACGAGGCCGCCCGCATGGAGGACGAGGGCGAGCGCATTCTCAAGCTCAATATCGGCAACCCCGCGCCCTTTGGTTTTCGCACGCCCGACGAGGTCATTAAGGACATGCGCCAGCAGCTGCCCGACTGCGAAGGCTATTCCAACTCGCGCGGCCTGTTCTCCGCGCGCAAGGCGATCATGCAGTACTCGCAGATCAAGGGCCTGCCCAATGTTCAGATGGAGCACATCTACACGGGCAACGGTGTGTCCGAGCTCATTCAGCTTTCGATGAACGCACTGCTCGATAACGGCGACGAGATCCTGATTCCCAGCCCCGATTACCCGCTGTGGACGGCGTGCGCAACTCTTGCCGGCGGACATCCCGTGCACTATCTGTGCGACGAGCAGGCGGATTGGTATCCCGATCTGGAGGATATGGAGTCCAAGATCACGAGCGCGACCAAAGCCCTCGTGATCATCAACCCCAACAACCCCACGGGTTCCGTCTATCCGCGCGAGGTGCTCGAGGGCATCGTCGAGATTGCACGCAGGCATCAGCTGATGATCTTTGCTGATGAGATCTACGACCGTCTGTGCATGGACGGCTACGAGCACGTCTCCATTGCATCGCTTGCCCCCGACCTGCCCTGCGTTACGTTTAGCGGCCTGTCCAAGTCGCACATGATTGCGGGCTATCGCATCGGTTGGATGGTGCTTTCGGGCAACCAGCGCTGCATGAGCGACTTCATCATGGGCATCAACATGCTTTCCAACATGCGCCTGTGCTCCAACGTGCCGGCTCAATCGATCGTTCAGACGGCACTCGGTGGACATCAGTCCGTCAACGACTACATCCGTCCCGGCGGCCGTGTCTACGAGCAGCGCAACTTTGTGTATGAGGCGCTCAACAAGATTGATGGCATCTCGGTGGTCAAGCCGCGTGCGGCGTTCTACATCTTCCCCAAGATGGATGTTAAGAAGTTCAACATCACCGATGACGAGCAGTTTGCCCTTGACCTGCTGCACGAGAAAAAGATCCTGATCACGCGCGGCGGCGGCTTTAACTGGGCCGAGCCCGACCACTTCCGCATCGTGTACCTGCCGCGCATGGAAGTACTAAAGGAGTCGCTCGAGGACCTCGCCGACTTCTTCGATCACTACCGCCAGAGCTAGTGGGATAGAAGTTCCGCACTATGAAAAGCTCCCTGCAGTTGCTTGGCTGCAGGGAGCCTTCTTGAATTGGCGGAACTATATAACGATTCCTTGGCAGTGGTCGATTTCGTGTTGGATGATCTCGGCGGTGTAGCCTGAGAAGTTTTTGATGCGGTGGACAAAGCTCTCGTCCAGATATTCCACCTTAATGCGGCGATAACGAGTGCAGGGACGCTCGCCGACGAGCGAAAGACATCCTTCACTCGTCTGGTAGGCGTTGACCTTCTCAAGAATTTGAGGGTTGTACATCAGCAGCGCCCTGTTGTCGTCCTTTACGCAGATGATGCGCTTGCGTACGCCGATCATGTTGGCGGCAAGGCCCACGCACTCGTGCTCGTGTTCGTGCAGCGTGTCCAGAAGATCCTGCCCGGTCGCGGCGTCGTCGGGCCCCGCGTCTTCGGAAGGCAGGCGCAAAAAGAACTCGGATTTCATGATGGGCTTAATCATGGCGGGCTCCTTAAGGTGGATGCGTTTGGTTCAGGCCATGATACCGCGACATGTCGCATTAATGTGTGCACATAGATTCTGCAGCTAGATTGGATGGCGACACCATAAACTAATGGACGTTTTGCCGAGAGGCATGAATGTTTAAAGCGCAAAGAGTGCGCGACGGGCCCCGCGAATGGGGCGATGATGCCCGAGAGGGCCAAGAAGGAGTCTCATGTCCGAGAACGAAGAGATCATGAACGAGACCGAGAACGAGACCATGGCTGCCGAGGTCGAGGCAGTCGAGACCGTGGAGACCGAAGCTGCCGAGGTTGAGGTTGCTGACGAGGTTTCCGCCGAGGAGGAGGCCGAGGTTGTCGAGGCCGCCGTTGATTACGATGACGAAGAGCTGATGGACAAGATGCAGAAGGCCGCCCGCCTGCTGCGTAGCCGTCGCTTTGCTATTTCCAAGGAGGAGGAGGCCAAGGCCGAGCGCATGGCGAACATCGAGCGCGCCATCAAGCTTCTTGACCTCAAGCCCAAGATGGAGCAGAAGGAAATGTCCGACCTCCTGGGCATGCGTCTCCGTGAGCTCGATGGCCTGATGGCCGAGGCCGAGGCTGCCGATCTGGTCGGCCGCATCGACGACGCCGAGGGCGATATGCGCAAGATCGTTGTCTTCGCTGCCGAGGATGCCGCTGAGGGCCTGGTCGAGCTTGCCAATAAGAAGGAGAAGCTCCTGCCCGAGCTTTCTTACGAGGAGGCCACCGAGCTGATGGCCGCTCTCGATAAGGTTATCGCTCCGCTCGTCGCCATGGGCCTGGATGAGGACCGCGGTCCTCGCGGCGGCCGTGACGATCGTGGTGGCCGTGGCGGTGACCGTGGCGGCCGCGGCGGCTTTGGCGATCGCGGTGGCCGCGGTGGCGACCGTGGCGGTCGCGGTGGCGATCGTGGCGGCCGTGGCGGATTTGGTGACCGTGGCGGCGACCGTGGCGGTCGCGGCGGCTTTGGCGGCAACCGTGGTGGCTATGGCGACCGCGGTGGCAACCGTGGCGGCTTCGGCGGCAACCGTGGTGGCTATGGCGACCGCGGTGGCAACCGTGGCGGCTTCGGCGGCAACCGTGGTAACGACCGCGGCGGTCGCGGTGGCGATCGTGGCGGCCGCAACGGCGGCGGCTTCCGCGGCAACCGCTTTTAGGGGTTACGCGGTTCTACGAACCGCGTAACTAGTTGACGCTACGCGCCACCCAGGGCGACAATTTGTCATTCAAAAGGCAAGGCATGACCAGAAGGTCCATGCTTTGCCTTTTTCATGCCAACTTGTTCGCCCTGGGCGGCGCTCGCTGGCGTTTCCGAAACATCAGCGTAATTGCTGTTGCCAAAATGATCTGTTGGGTAGCTTATTTCCGGCACTTGGGGACGTTCCTTTTAATATGAGCAGGACATTGTCAAGAGGCAA
>NZ_QROM01000008.1:73349-93555 GCF_003474365.1 Collinsella sp. AF38-3AC | reverse complement strand
CATGCCGGGGGCTCCCAATGTTTTATGTCCTGCTCATATCGTCTCTGCCGGCAGTTAAGGAACGTCCCCAAGTGCCGGGTTTTGAGGAGGTTGGCATGCTCAATGCGATGATTTGGGCGCTTGCCTGTTTTGGCGTTGTCGCGGCAGATATCGCCCTGAGTGTGGTTTTGTTCTCCGCTCTGGGCGTCGCATCGGTGTTCATGGGCTTTTCGATTGACGACCTCGATATTCAATTTCTTCAGGCTGCCGCGCAGATGGCGTCGTTTTTGATGGCGCTGCTGTGGTGGCGTTATCTTTGGCCGCGCTCGTTTATGGCGCGCTGGCAGGGCGAGCGCCCGATTGGCGGGGGAGCAGGCAAAGCATGGAGGCGCATCGCCTGCGTTATCGTGATCGGCCTTGCCCTGCAGGTGGTCGTTGGCTACGTGACCGACGCCGTGCTGTTGCTGTTGCCCGAGGCCGCGGCCGATTACAGCGAACTTGTCGAGGAGACGGGCATGGGTGACACGAGCTATCTGGCCGTCCTGACCACGGTTCTCGGCGCTCCGTTTTGCGAGGAGCTGCTGGTGCGCGGTATCATTTTTGAGTTTTCGCTCCGAGCGTTTAATCCGCAGTGCCGCCCACTTTGGAAGCGCCGGCGTCGTGCGGGTGCGCAGGACGGCGCCATGGTGCCCTGGGCGGCCCCGAACACGTGGGGTATCGCCGCGGCGGTCGTGCTGCAGGCGGCGATCTTCGGTTTTATGCACCTGAACTGGGTGCAGGGCTGCTATGCGGGCGCTGCCGGCCTCATTTTTGGCTGGGTGCTCGTGACGACCGGAAAGCTCCGCTACACGATCCTGCTGCATTTTGCCTTTAACGCCGGGTCGTATCTCATGACGTTGCTCTGGTTTGTGAACACGCCGTTCGACGTGATAATCACGGTCGCGATCGCCGGCGTGATCCTGGTGGAGGCAATGCACTCGCTGCGCCAAGCGTGCCAGCAGAGCACTGCGACCACATCTACCGCATTCCTGCCCTAGTTGCGACGCCCGCCTCCGTTGGCGCCCTGTCGTCCCTGGGCCGCGCGGTTGCGGCCGGCGGTGTTCTGCGCACGCGACATGCCGCCGTGCCCCTTGCTGCCCTTGGGGCCCTTGCCGGCACCACCGTGGGCCCTGCCGCCCTTCTTGCCGGTGCCATGCCCGCCGCCAGCAGACGTCTCGCCCGGGCGCGGCGGCACGGGACGGATTAGGCAATGCTTGGTGTAGCCGATCAGGTCACGACGCCCGGCCTTTTCCAGCGCCTCGCGCACCAGCTTGTAGTTCTCGGGCTTGCGATACTGGATGAGCGCGCGTTGCATGGCCTTCTCGTGCGGATCGCGCGCCACATAGATCGGCTGCATGGTGCGCGGATCCACGCCGGTGTAGTACATGCACGTCGACATGGTGGACGGCGTGGGGTAGAAGTCCTGCACCTGCTCGGGCATATAGCCCATGTCGCGCACGGCCTCGGCAAGGGCCACGGCTTCCTTCATGGTTGAACCGGGGTGGCTCGAGATCAGGTACGGCACCACGTACTGCTTGAGTCCGTATTCGCGGTTCAAGCGCTCAAATTTGCGGCAGAACGCGTCGTAGACGGCTCGGCTCGGCTTGCCCATCACGGACAGCACCGCATCGCTCACGTGCTCGGGCGCTACGCGTAGCTGACCCGAGACGTGATGTTCCAGCAGCTCGCGCAAAAACTCGTCCGAGGCATCGGCCATGGTGTAATCGAAGCGAATGCCGCTCCTCACAAAGACCTTCTTGACGCCTGGCAGCTGGCGCAGGTCGCGCAGCAGCTGCGTGTAGCCGCTCTCATCGACCACCATGTTCTTGCATATGCTCGGCCACAGACAGCGCTTGTCCTTGCACACGCCGTGCTTGAGCTGTTTGTCGCAGGCAGGACGGCTAAAGTTGGCCGTCGGTCCGCCCACGTCGTTGATGTAGCCCTTAAACTCGGGGTCGCGCGTGAGCAGCTCGGCCTCGCGCATGATCGAATCGTGGCTGCGCATCTGCAGCACGCGGCCCTGGTGGAAGGTGAGCGCGCAAAACGAGCACTCGCCAAAGCAGCCGCGGTTAGAGCTGATGGAAAACTTGATCTCGGCAAAGGCAGGCACGCCGCCTGCCGCGTCGTAGTCGGGATGCCAATCGCGTGCGTAGGGGAGCTCTGCCACCTCGTCCATCTCGTCAGTGGCGAGCGTCGCCGAAGGCGGGTTCTGCACCACATAGACGCTGTTGGGGTAGGGCTCTACCAGGCGATGTCCGGTGATGGGGTCCATATTCTGCTGCTGCACGTTAAAGCTGCGCGCGTAGTTGAGCTTGTCGGCGGTAAGGTCGTCCCAGCTGGGCAGCAGGTCGTAGTCGTAGACCTCGTCGAGCGAGCTGGTGCGGTAGACGGTGCCATTGATATAGGTAATCTGGTCGACGGGCAGTCCCGCGTCGAGCGCGTCGGCGATCTCGACGATCGCGTGCTCGCCCATGCCGTAGATGAGGATGTCGGCGCCCGAGTCGAGCAGTACCGAGCGCTTGAGCTTGTCCTGCCAGTAGTCGTAGTGGGCCAGGCGGCGCAGACTCGCCTCGATGCCGCCGATGATGATGGGGGCGTCCTTGAACGTCTGGCGGATGAGGTTGCCGTAGACCGTAACGGCACGGTTGGGGCGGTGACCCTCCTCGCCACCGGGGGTATAGGCGTCGGTGTGGCGGCGGTGCTTGGTCACCGAATAGTGGTTGACCATGGAGTCCATGTTGCCGGCACTGACGAGAAAGCCCAGGCGCGGCTCGCCGAGCACGCTGATGCTGGCGGGATCGGTCCAGTCGGGCTGGCAGATGATGCCCACCTTGTAGCCATGCGCGTCGAGTACGCGGCTGATGATGGCCATACCAAAGCTGGGGTGGTCCACGTAGGCGTCGCCGCAGATGTAGACAAAGTCGCACTGGTCCCAGCCGCGTGCATCCATGTCGGCGCGACTGACGGGTAGGAACTTATCGCGGCCCGGACGCCAGGGGCGTGAGGGCGCTGCCTGGGTGTGCGCGGCCCGGGTGGCGGGGGCGGCCGTGACCTGCGCCTTACCGCCGCGCTTTTGCTGCTGGCCCTGTTTGCCCTGCTGACTGCGCTGGTTATTCTGAGCGTGCTGAGGCTTTTTTGCCACGATCCCTCCCGGTGTTTGTATGCTGCACGTAATTGTAACCAGTCTTTTTGGAACGGGGCTAAAAAGACTGGTGGAGTACATGGGCTGGCGGATCGGCGCGTCGATGCGGGTGTCGGCGCCTCTCCCGCCGTTTGTTTCCAGACTGTGTATCCCCGTGTCGAAGGGGTCGTCTCGCGCGCACGCCATGTTGTCAATGGGTTACAGTATGAACGGCGGCAATGTCTCCGCCAACGCACGAGAGGGTCGTCAACAAGGAGGATGTACGACGATGCAGCGTGCCAAACAGATATCGGAGTCCATCGAGCTGGGCATCATCTTGGCGCTCGCCGGTGGCTTTATGGATGTGTATTCGTACATTGGGCGCGACCATGTTTTCGCCAACGCGCAGACAGGCAATATCCTGCTGGTGGGCGTGAGTATCTCGGAGGGCAATTGGGCACTTGCGGGGCGTTACTTCTTCCCTGTGGTTTCGTTTGCTGTGGGCATTATGCTTGCTGACCTGGTACACGAGCGTTTTGGCAGCGTGATTCACTGGCGCCAGGTGACGGTGTTCTTTGAAGCCGTCATCTTGCTGGGCGTGAGTTTTATTCCCGGTGGCGATTTCAACCTGCTCGCCAACTGCCTTACCTCGTTTGCCTGCGGCATGCAGGTCGAGAGCTTCCGCAAGATTCATGGACACGGCATCGCCACGACCATGTGTATCGGCAACCTCCGTAATGCCTTGCAAAACGTGGACGATTACATCATTACCCACAAGCGCGGCTTTTTGGAAAACGGCCTGCTGTACTTTGGTGTGATCTTTACCTTTGTGTTTGGCGCCGTGCTGGGCAATTGGTGCATTGAGCGCATGGGTCTGCATGCCATTGCGGTGGCGAGCGTGCTGCTGTTTATCGCGTTTGCCATCATGTTTATCGACCGTGAACGCGATTTGCGCAGGAAATGGGCCCGCATCATAGCTGACTGGCAGACCACGAGTCTTAAGCGCTAAGGTGCATGTTCGTAACAACATTCAGGAGCCAGAAAAACTATCTAGCTCCTGAATGTTGTTACGAACTACTTTTTGCGATTTATTCGAGATGCTCTTCAATTCGAGCCCTAAGTAGGGCAATGGCTGTAGGTATTCCAATTGCGGCGGCTAATTCGGCTTTATCCAAAACCTGTATGTTAAAGCACGATTGTTTATCACATTGAAGGACGTTAACTGAAGATAGCTCCACTTCCCGTTGACTGAATATATCGTAATCTCCAAATAGGAAGTTACCTTTTATTGTGTAATTCGGTATGTTCGTTACGCACTTCATCTCAAGTCTGTTTAGGCCATAATCGAACACCGCAACTTCCTTGTGTTCGATGATGAGCGCAACCCTGGGCATGTTACTAAAACCACCGTCGACGACAGTAAAGAGTTTTTCATTTGCATCGTCATAAACGGTGTATTTAAGACTCAATAGCTGTCCTAGTGGACCCGTGAACCCATGTCTTTTGATGTTGAGGTTGTCTCCCGCTGGGTTGACGAGAGCCAGAGCATGCGGATAAGGGTTACCTTCAATTGAGATTCGATATTCGTTTGTAGCCGTCTTGCTCGATTTAGGACCAGTAGCCATCATGCGTCATCGCCTCGATCGAATTGGAACCGTCTTCTGCTTCGTGCGGAGAATTACGCTGTACGTTGCAGTACATGCAGCTGCAATAACCGCATGGGCAATTTCTAACAAAATGAATGACACTATTTGCTGCACGCATATTGATTACTATAAAGTATCCTTTTATAAACGTATTGTCAAACATATATTGCTAAAACAGAAACAATTTATAGACTGAGTTGCTCGTATTCTTCGGGCGATTGCTCCTATAATCTAGCCTTCGCTGCTGTCGGGAGGGAAGGACTGGGGCTCCGTTATTATGTTGAAACGCTTTAACACTTTTGACGTTCTCACGCGTTTTTTGTTTCAAAAGCGTTAGGATGGAACTTACAGCGCGGGGCGTAATGGGTGCCCCGCACACGATGGGGAGGCTATCAATGGCTAATCGTTTCGTTCTCAACACCATTTCTTATCATGGTTCCGGCGCCATCAAGGAGATCCCCGGCGAGCTCCAGCGTCGCGGCTACAAGAAGATCTTCGTCTGCTCCGACCCCGATCTGGTCAAGTTTGGCGTTACCGCTAAGGTGACCGACGAGCTCGACGCTGCCGGCATCACTTGGAGCCTTTACTCCGAGATCAAGCCCAACCCCACTATCCAGAACGTCAAGGACGGCGTCGAGGCTTTCAAGGCCGCCGAGGCTGATGCTATCGTGACCATCGGTGGCGGCTCCTCCATGGATACCGCCAAGGCCATCGGCATCATCATCAACAACCCCGAGTTCGCTGATGTCCGCAGCCTCGAGGGCGTTGCTCCCACCAAGAACCATGCCGTGTTCACCATCGCCGTGCCGACGACCGCCGGTACCGCTGCTGAGGTGACCATCAACTACGTCATCACCGACCCCGAGAAGGTCCGCAAGTTCGTGTGCGTCGACACCAACGATGCCCCCGAGGTCGCCGTCGTCGACCCCGACATGATGGCTTCCATGCCCGCCGGCTTGACCGCCTCTACCGGCATGGACGCTCTGACCCACGCCATCGAGGGCTACACCACCAAGGGCGCTTGGGAGCTCTCCGACATGTTCCACTTTGAGGCTATCAAGCTGATTAGCGAGAACCTGCGCGACTCTGTCGCTGAGGCCAAGTCCGGTCAGCCCGGCTCCGGCCGCGAGGGCATGGCCCTTGGCCAGTATGTCGCCGGCATGGGCTTCTCCAATGTTGGCCTGGGCATCGACCACGCCATGGCTCACACCCTGTCCGCTCACTACGACACCCCGCACGGCGTCGCTTGCGCCATGCTGCTGCCGATCGCCATGGAGTTCAACAAGCCGGTTTGCGCCGAGCGCCTGGCCAAGGTTGCCGTCGCCATGGGCGTTGACACCACGGGCATGAGCACCGACGAGGCTGCCGACGCCGCTATCGCCGCCGTCAAGCAGCTTTCCGCCGACGTGAACATCCCGCACGTCTGCGAGGCCATGAAGGCCGACGAGATCGAGGTCCTGGCCAAGGACGCCATGGCCGACGCTTGCTTCCCGGGTAACCCGCGCGAGGCGACGCTCGACGACGTTATCGAGCTCTTCAAGAAGATCTGCCCGGCTGCTTAACCTGGTTCGGCGGGCCCCGCCCGTTAGCCCCAGAATCGTCCTCGGACATGTCGGAGGCCCCGCTGCGCACTACGTGCGGCGGGGCCTCCTTCTGTCCTGCGGAAAGATTCTGGGGCTAACGGGCGGGGCCCGCCGGCTCGTTGTCGTAGCGGGCGCTGTTCGGAAGAGCTCGATGGGTCATCTCGCTGGGTAAATATTTGTGCGTGATGGTATCGTTGTTGGGGCTTTTACTGATTACGGGATGTTGACTTTGGAGTTGTGGATGGTGTCCCAAATGGATTCTACGCTTGGTTTTATTACTGACCAGTTGAAGGCGCTTACCTCGATTGCTTCGCCTACGGGCTATACCCGTGCGGCGACTGATTATCTAATGGAAACGTTGCGTGATATGGGCTTTGGCCCCGAGCGCTCCAATAAGGGCAACGTGCTGGTCGAGCTTGGCGGCGAGGGCGAGCCGCTTGTGTTGGCGAGCCATGTCGATACCCTGGGCGCCATGGTGCGCTCCATTAAGGACAATGGTCGCCTGCGCCCTACGACCCTCGGCGGGCATCAGTGGTCTACGGCCGATGGCGAGAACTGTACCGTCTACACACGCGACGGCAATGTGTACACGGGTGTGGTCCTCAATACCGAGCCTTCGGCGCACGTGGCCGACGAGCCGGTCAAGACCATCGAGAAAAACATGGAAATCCTGCTCGATGAGAATGTCGACAGCAAAGATGATGTGCTCGAGCTGGGCATTCAGACGGGCGACATCATCGCTATGGATCCGCGTACCACGGTGACGGAAAGCGGCTACATTAAGAGCCGCTTCTTGGATGACAAACTGTCGGCGTCGATTCTGCTGGGCCTGGCCCGCGCCGTTGCTGACGGCGAGGTGACCCTTTCGCGCAAGGTTTCGCTGCTCTTTACGGTGTACGAGGAGGTCGGCCACGGCGGTGCCTTTGTGCCGGCTGACACGCGCGAGATGATCAGCGTGGACATGGGCTGCGTGGGCGACGACCTGGGCTGCACCGAGCGCATGGTTTCGATTTGCGCCAAGGATTCGGGTGGCCCCTACAACTACGATCTGGTGACCACGCTGTCCAATATCGCGCGCGAGCTGGAGCTCGATTACGCCATCGACGTGTACCCGCATTACGGTTCGGACGTCGAGGCCACGCTCTCGGCCGGCTACGACATCCGCCACGGCCTGATCGGTCCCGGCGTGTACGCGAGCCACAACTACGAGCGCAGCCACATCGACGGCGTGCGCAATACCTACGAGCTCGTTCGCGCCTACGTTCAGCGCTAAGGGAGCAGCTTGCGACTCGGCAGACCAATCGCTAAGGCCCGATTTCTCGGGCCTTTTTTCGCTTTGGGTCGTTTAGTATTATGATGTCTGTAATCTATTAACTAAACGTGTAAATTACTTAACGAGGTGATGCGGTGTATGGATACGTCTGAGTACTTGTCTATGGGTGATGCTGCCCGCCTGTTGGGCGTTACGAAAGCCCGCATATCTCAACTTGCCGCATCGGGAACGCTCGCGTGCGATATTGTGGGCGGCCGGAAGATGATCGATTACAATTCTGCGATCGCCTATCAAAAGGTCCGCAAACGAGGGCGCCGTCCTGCAGCCGATGTGGGACGCAAGTTTACGCTGATGTCGGCCGACCATGAGGTCGCGCATGTCTCATTTGATCCGACGCGCGAGTTTCCCTTCGAAATCGCCGAGGTCCTCGATGCGCAACGAATGCCGTTTGGCACATGCTCGAGCTCTTCTCCAACGGTGAATAAGCGGGAGCTCAACGCGTGGTGGGGGCATCGGTCGGTACCCGATGTTCGCCCCGGGCTTATCTCGCGCTACCGAGAGTTAGGGATCGTCAACGGCACTGAGGTGCCGGTTCAGTGCCTGGGCCTCTCTCTTTCGGATTGCTATTGGCTGCGGCCGACCGATTGCGACGGGCTCGAATGGCGAAACATCAATTACTTTGAGAACGAATTTGAGCGATCGGCGCCCGAGGGGCGTTCGGGTTGGCTGGAAGGCATCGGTCTTAAAAATCCCGATAACACATCCGAGGGCGAGCTTCCTAAATCGTGGATGATTCGCAACGGTGTTCGCGTCCTGGTCAAGGGGTGCGGCATGGACGATCAACGTCCCTTTAACGAGGCGGTTGCAACGGCTCTACATCGTCGCTTGCTGTCAGAGGGTGAGTTTGTTCCCTATGCGATTGAGCGGATGTTCGATGGCCCTGTGTGTTTGTGCGACGACTTTCTTGACGGCCGCGAGGAATATGTTCCGGCTGTTTACGTTAAGAACGCTCTTGGCGGTCAGCGAGGAAACTCGACGTACGACCGGTATTGCCGCTTCCTTGGTAAGCTTGGAGCAGACGAGGCTGCCGTGAGAAGGTCTATGTCGCAGATGATCGTTTGCGATGCCCTTTTGGCCAACAGCGATCGCCATTGGCGAAACTTCGGCATCATCCGCAATGTCGACACCCTGGAGATAAAACCTGCACCGCTGTTCGATAGCGGCAACTGTCTGTGGTATAACGTGCCAACTGCCGTGCTCTCAGCTGGGGAGTTTGGGTTTTCCGCTAAGCCGTTTGGGCCCGACCCTTTCGTCCAGCTGGCGCTTGCGGACTCGCTCGATTGGTTCGATTCATCGCGGCTCAACGGATTTGTTGATGAGGCAATCGAGATTCTTTCGCAGAGCGAATGGGCGACGGCGGAGGATCGACTCGAGGCCATTTGCCGCGGCCTCGAGCGTCGCGTAATCGAGGTTGGTGCCGCTGTTGAGGTACTTCGACACGTGCGGCGATAAACCAGCGGCTACTTAAGTGCGCCGGTTACGGTACCACCGCCCAGGACGATGTCGCCGCGATAGACTACAACGGCCTGGCCGGGGGCGATGGCTCGCTGCGGCTCGTCAAAAGTTAGCAGTATTTGCCCGTCTTCGTCACGCGTGAGGGTCGCTGCCTGGTCTTTCTGACGGTAGCGGTACTTGGCACCTACACGAATGCCGCCGGCGTCGAGCTCGGCCTCCATGCGCGTGTCCGGCGCGCTCCAGATCCACTCATCGGCAGTTAGCGCCGAGGCGGTTAGGTCCTCGGCTTCGCCCAGATGCACGGTGTTGCTGGCGGCGTCGACGCCCGTTACATACACCGGATGCGCCATCGCGACACCCAGGCCTTTGCGCTGGCCGATGGTGTAGCGCAGCGCGCCGTTATGGCGTCCGACCACGCTGCCGTCGCGCCACACAATGTCGCCCGGTGCAGCGGCATGTCCGCAGCGGCGCTCGATATAGCCCGCGTAGTCGCCGTCCGGGATAAAGCAGATGTCCTCGCTCTCGGCCTTCTTGGCGTTGATGAAGCCCTGCTCGGCGGCAATGCGGCGTACGTCGCGCTCCTTGTCCAGCCCTGCAAGCGGAAAGATGGTGCGTGCCAGGCGTTCTTGCGTGAGCGAATATAAAAAGTAGCTCTGATCCTTTTTGGGGTCCTCGCCGCGATGCAGCTGCCAGGTGCCGTCGGGCGCCTGGCTCGTTTTGGCATAGTGGCCCGTGGCGATGTAGTCGCAGCCCATATCCAGCGCCGCATCCAGCAACGCGCCAAACTTAATGTGGCGGTTGCAGATGATGCACGGGTTGGGCGTCAGCCCCTCCTGGTAGGCGGTCACGAAGCGCTCGATCACGTTGCGGTCGAAGGTCTGCTGCAGGTCGAGCACATGGTGGGGTATCCCCAGGCGCTCGGCGACGGCCTTCGCGTCAGCGATGTCGCGGTCGACTTTACTCACGCCCGTGACAGGATCGGGTGCGGGGCAGGTGAGGCGCATGGTGGCACCGACGCATTCGTAACCCTGACTTTTGAGCAGATACGCAGTCACGCTGGAATCGACGCCGCCGCTCATGGCGACGAGCACGCGCTTATTGTGCATGGGGAGGTTCTCCTTGGTGGCATGTGGCCAAAAAAGAAAAGCGGCGCGGGAGGCTGGTTCCGCGCCGCAGACATTGTAGCAAGTTCGGACGTCTCGTGGGACACCCTGTTGGGATTGGCTCAGACTGCCGGGAGAGAGAGGAGGCCGGTTCGTCCTGGGCTCAACCTATGGGCACAGACCCTAGTCCTGGAAGAGCGCCGTGGACAGGTAGCGCTCGCCGGTGTCGGCGAGCAGCGCCACGATGGTCTTGCCCTCGTTCTCGGGGCGCTTGGCCAGCTGCAGTGCGGCCCACACGGCGGCGCCGGACGAAATGCCCACGAGCACGCCCTCCTTGTGGCCCACGGCGCGGCCGGTGGCAAAGGCGTCGTCGTTCTCGACGGGGATGATTTCGTCGTAGACCTGGGTGTCGAGGACGTCGGGCACAAAGCCGGCGCCGATGCCCTGGATCTTGTGCGGGCCTGCCTGGCCCTTAGAGAGCACCGGGGAAGTGGCGGGCTCGACGGCGACGATCTTAATCTCGGGGTTCTGCTCCTTGAGGAACTCGCCTACGCCGGTCACGGTGCCGCCGGTGCCAACGCCGGCGACGAAGATGTCGATCTTGCCGTCGGTGTCGTCCCAGATCTCGGGGCCGGTCGTGGCCTTGTGGATGGCAGGGTTGGCGGGGTTCACAAACTGGCCGGCGATAATGCTGTTGGGGGTCTCCTTCTGCAGCTCCTCGGCTTTGGCGATGGCGCCCTTCATGCCCTTGGAGCCGTCGGTGAGCACAAGCTTTGCGCCATATGCCTGCATAAGCTTGCGGCGCTCGACGGACATGGTCTCGGGCATGGTGATAATCACCTTGTAGCCGCGAGCCGCCGCCACGGAGGCGATGCCGACGCCGGTGTTGCCGCTCGTGGGCTCGATGATGGTGTAGTCGCCGCCGCGCACGAGCTTGCCGGCCTTCTCGGCCTCGTCAATCATGTTTTTGGCGACACGGTCTTTGACGGAGCCGGCGGGGTTGAAGTACTCGAGCTTGACGAGCACGCGGGCCTTGAGGTCCTCGTCGGCCTCAAAGTGGGTAAGCTCCAAAAGCGGGGTGTGGCCGATAAGCTGATCGATGGACGTGTAAACCTTGCTCATGGTGAACCTCCAAAGTGTTCAAATGACTGGATACCGTGTGGTTTTACGGTGTATGTAACAGCAAAACCTACAAACCCAATAGGTTGTTCGTTTAGCTGTTGGGAAGCATAGTAGACAGCAAAGCCTAGTAATGCAATAGGAATTTATGAATTATTGCGAGTCGATTAACCATCTTGACGGGATGGGTATTTTCAAAGCCAATTTTTCGGCTAGAATTTCTACGGATTAAATGACCGAAAGGCAGCAATATATATGTTGGTTTCCACAAAGGGCAGGTATGCCCTGCGCGTTATGGTCGACCTGGCCGAGCACCAGGCGGCCGGTCGCATCCCGCTCAAAGAGATTGCGGCGCGACAGGGGATTTCCGAGAAATATCTCGAGAACATCTTGGCTACGCTCGTGCGCGCCAACATGCTCTCGGGCATGCGTGGCAAGGGCGGTGGCTACGTGCTCACGCGCCCTCCCGAGCAGTACACGGTGGGCGAGATTCTGCGCCTGACCGAGGGTAGTCTGGCGCCGGTCGCCTGCCTGGATGGCGACTGCAAGGGCTGTTCGCGATCTGATGAGTGCCCCACGCTCGACGTGTGGAAGAACCTGGACAAGCTCATCAACGACTACCTCGACGGTGTGACACTCGATCAACTTGTTGCTCCCAACGAAGGCTACGACTACGTCATCTAACCCACACCTGCCATTTGGGGACGGGGTAGAAATGGTAGATTGTCTCGCCCTCTGAGACTTGACAAATTAGAAGGCCGCCCATTTTTGCGATGGGCGGCCTTTGCTTTGGGTCGATATGACGGTTCGTATCGAACGGCTCTAGCCCTCGGCGACGCCATCGAGGATGCTGCGCATGATGGACACCAGGATGCTGCCCATAAACGCCGATCCAAAGCTGGCGATGGAGATGCCCGCGCCCAGCAGATTCACCGATAGGTAGCTGGCCAGCTCGAGCATAAAGCTGTTGACGACAAGCTGGAAAATGCCCAGCGTAATGATGGTGAGCGGCAGCGAGATGACCGTCAGGAATGGTTTGACGAGCGAATCGACGATATTGAGGAACAGTCCTACGAAGGCGAAACAGACCCAGGCCTCGGCAAAGCCGAAGGGTTGGATGCCGGGGACGAGGAACGTGGCGATCGCGATGGCGATCGAGGTGAAGAGCCAGTTAAGCATAAAGCGCATGGCGTGAATCCTTTCTTGCGCCGGGGTTGCTGACGTCGCGTGAAACGGCTTGCGGCGGCGACCTGGATGGTTGCGCGGGTGCGCCGCGGTGTTTGGGCGCCCATTGTCTCAAATATTCGTGGAGCTTACGTGCGCATTCGGTTTCAAAACGGCATTCGACCTAAAAAACGTGCCGCTGGCAGAGAGTCTTGTCGCTTTAGTTTGGTGGTGTGCTAAACTGCTACGGGCAAAAGCCACAGGCGTTGCCCTATTGAATAGAACGGGCGAACGATGCCCGATGTTAGTATCAACCTCGATGCCTTTTGGCGGGTTTGGCGGTGATCGATGAATATCGAGAACATGTTTGACAAGCCTGATGTCAAGCAGCTAGTCCACGCATTTAGCCTTTTGGACGACGAGAAAGATATCCAAGCGTTTTTGACCGATATCTGCACGCCGCGTGAGATTTGTGATCTTTCTCAGCGTTTGCAGGTGGCGCGCTATCTGGACGAGGGCGAGCCCTATGTCGAGGTCCAAGCCCGCACCGGCGCTTCGTCCACTACGGTGAGCCGCGTTTCAAAGGCGCTGAACGGCGAGTACGGCGGCTACCGCAAGATCCTCATCAAGCTGGAGGATGGCGAGTAGGCTAGCGACAAAAACGAATTGCGCAGAACCGTCCTTTCGGGGGCGGTTTTTATATGCCCGCAATCGGCTGGTGCGTTGGGGTCAGGTTGCTTCGTACCAAAAGATGGAGCTGCGGTGGCAATGTGTCCGCTTGGGCGGGTAGGATGGATACATTGATTATTGCGAACGGTTTGAGTGGAGGACCATGCCTGTTCGAATCTATACCACCAACGCCGGCGCGGATTTGAGCGATGCCGAGGCGGCGCTGCTCGCCGACCTGGTTGCCCGCCACGGGCGTGCCGTTTTGCTGGTGCCTACGTTTGCCGAGCTCGATCTGTGCCGTCATGATGCGGCGGAAGCTGGGGTTTCACTGGGTATCGATTACAAGACCCCTTCGTCGTGGCTCCGTTCGCTGTGGGAGCTTATGGGCGATGGCCGTAGCTTTGTGGATAACCTTCAGTGCCAGATGCTGTTCTCGGACATGATCGACCGCCGCGACGACGCTGCTCTGCAGCCGCTCTCGCGCAGCCAGGGCACGGTGCGCATGCTTGCGCGTATGGCCCGCGATGTGTTGCCGGGCGTGGCGGGGGCGGGCGACGAACGCTGCCGCGATGCCGCCGCTCAGCCCGAGCCCAAAAGCGACGCCGAGGCCCGCGTTTTCGAGCTTTTGCGTGCCTACGCGGGTGGTTTGGACCGTCGAAATATGATCGAGCCCTGCGAGGCGGCTGACATTATGGCCGGTGCCCTGGCCGATAACCTGCCGGGGTGCGCCCGTGCCGTTTGCGTGCGCGGCGTCACGTCATTTACGTATAGCTTGCTCGAGCTGCTGTCCGCCGTGGCAAACAACGGGGGAGAGGTCGTCGTGCTGCTTGCCCGCGAGCAGGCGGCGATGCGCGAGGAGCTTGCCACGGCCCTTGATGCCCGCGGCGTGCTGTTTGAGGTTGCACCGCTGGACGAGGATGCCGGCGCGTCTGATGCCGCTTGCGGGACCGTCGCTCAGCCTGCCTTTATTGAGGTCGCCGGCCCCCATGCCCGTGCTCATGTCTATGCGGACGCAATTGATGATCTGGTAAAAGCGTGCCAGGGTTCCGAGGCCGACGGCGCCGCGACGAACGCCGACCCCGCACGCGTGCTCGTCGTTTCTGCCCGGGCACCCCAGCTGTTCGGTGAGCTCGCCTCTCGTCTGGCGGCTCGTCGTATCGCTGCTGAGACAACTGAGTTCACGGCGTTTTCCCAATCCATCGCGGGCAGGCAGTTCACGGCGCTCGCCAATCTGATCGAGCGCATGAAGGCCGCCGACGAGGGCACCGTCTCCAAGACGGAGTGGTGGCCCGCTCCAGAGCTTACCGACTGGATCTACAGCCCGCTTTCGGGTGCCGACGCCGCCAGCGCGCGCACGTTCGATAAGAATATGCGTCTCTCGCGCAGCAAGACTACCGCGGGCGTTAAGAGCCTGCTGCAGAGCGTGCAGGGCCAGGTGAGGGGCGCGCGTAAGGCGGCGAGCGACGAAAACTGGTTTAAGAATGTGCCGTGTGTGGTCTCGGACGTGTTCCAGGCGCTGTGGCGTGACAAGCCCGTGACGGCGCTCAAGGCCATGCTTGCCGTTGCCGAGGCGTTGCCCGATCGCTCGCTGGGCAGCTTGGATGGCCAAGCCCGTCGCCAGGCGGAGGTGGCCCTGCTGTGCCATGTCATCGACATCCTTATGAACGATGCTCGCGCGCTCGACGTGTCGCAGGCCGCGACCGTGCCCGTGCTCGATGGCGTTCGCACCAAGGTGGACAAGCGTAGCACCGCCTACGATTACGAGACCTACGAGGTTGACCGTGCGCCACGTGCCCAGGTTCGCTTTACTTCGCTTGCCGATGCGGCGGCTCTGCGCACCGGCAGCTACGATGCCGTGCTGTTTGCCGATGTCGATCTGGACAGCTATCCGCTCTCGCACGAGGAGGGCCCGCTTGCCACGCTGACGGCGAGCCTTGGTCGCGAGGGCGTGATGCTTGAGCCTGCGGCCCTACTGCGCGTGCGCTTTGGCCGCGCGATGCAGGCGGCACGCGGCCCGGTTGCGCTTGCGCGCGTGACACACGATCGCCAGGCACGCGAGTGCTACCCGGCAGCCGTATGGACCGAGCTGCGGGCACATGCCGAGGCCTCTGAAGCCGCCAAGCCCACGCGCGTGGGCGAGGGCGATATCATCGCCGACTTCGATCCCGCGGCAGGCGAAGGTCTCAAGCGCGAGCGTGTGACCTGTGAAGCCCCTCAGCATCTGAGTGCCGAGGCCGTGCCGTATTTGGTTCTGCGTCGTCGCGATGGCGAGGGCGAGGATGCGCCGCTGGTGCCGCGCCTGACGTCTGCCTCGCAGATCGAGGCCTATTCGACCTGCCCGCTGTGCTGGTTCGTCTCGTATCGCGTTAAGCCCCAGTCCATCGACGCGGGCTTTGGCAACATGGAGAAGGGTAACTTTGTCCACGACGTGCTGGAGCACTTGCATGCCCGCCTGCCTCAAGAGGGCATGGAGCGCGTGACGCCCGAGAACCTGCCACGTGTGCAGGAGCTGCTGCGCGATGTCTTTGCCGAGACCCTGGCCGAGCATGCGAAAAAGCGCGGCAACGAGGGCCCGCTGGTGCCGCTCTCCCCGGTGGAAGAGCGCCAGGTGGCAGAGATTTTGCCGCAGCTGGAGGGCGTGCTTGCCTACGAGTCCGAGGCGCTCGCCCCCTTTGCCCCGCGTTACCTGGAGTTCGCCTTTAACGAGCTCAAAGTCGAGTATGCCGGCTGGCCGCTTGGCGGGCGCATCGACCGCGTGGACGTGGACGCCGAGAATCGTGCCGTGGTGATCGACTACAAGCATCGCACGGGCGTTGAGGAGTTTAAGCTCGCCGACCCTACGGTGCGCGACGAGGAATCGGGCGAGGCCGCCATCAACGACCCACGGTGGCTACCGCCCCATACCCAGACGCTTATCTATGCGCAGGCCATGCGCCGGGCGCTGGATTTGGACACCCGCGCGGCGCTCTACTTTTCGACCAAGGGCGGCAAGCCGGCGTTGCGCGGCGCCGCGAGCGCCGAGCTGCTCGAGGAAGAGCGCGGCGACGGTCGTATCCCAGGCCTCAAGAAAGGTTTCCCCGGCGAGGGTGGCAGCATGGACTTCGACGCCCTGCTCGATCGCGTGGAGGCCGGCATCGCCGAGCGCCTGCGGGAGCTCGAGGCAGGCAACGTTGCCGCCGTCGACCCGGCGTCGACGCAGGCCGCGCATGCGCGCTGCTCGTATAACCACGAAGGAACGTTTGTAAGGAGGGACGTGTAGACCATGGATCTTTCGACTTTGATGCCGCAACAGCTGCAGATTGTCAAAACGCTCGACCGTCCGTTGTTTGTCTCGGCGGGCGCCGGTTCGGGCAAGACCTTTACCCTCACGCGCCGCATCGTCTACGCGCTCTCGCCCGAATCCGGTCCGTTCGTTGAGCATCTGGACCAGGTGCTCGCCATTACCTTTACCAAAGATGCCGCGGCCGAGATCCGTGACCGCGTGCGCCGCGCGCTCATCGACGAGGGCATGGACGAGGAGGCCCTGACCGTCGACGATGCATGGATCTCGACCATTCACGGCATGTGCTCGCGTATCCTGCGCGCGCACGCGTTGGAGCTGGGCATCGATCCCGAGTTCACGGTACTCACCGATACCGACGAGCTTATGGATCAGGCTGTTGAGCATGTGCTGGCCCGCGCGACGGCGCCCGATGCCGCCCCCGAGCTCGCGGCATCGCTCAAGGCCCTCTACGCCTGGTATCCCATGGCGGGCGAGGGCGGCCCTTTTGGCGCCGGCACCACCATCAAGGGCCTGGTGCGCGAGCTGCTGGAGCTCTCGAGCCAGCTGCCGGGCGGCATGGACGACGTGCGCGTGGCACACGGTCATGCCGACACTTCGGCCCTTGCCGATGCCTATCGTGCGGCGCTGGGCGCAAGCAAAGCCGCGACCGAGAAAGCGCAGGTGGCACTCGATGCCATCGATGCGTTCGAGGCGAGCGGCAAGACCATGGCGGATGCGGCGCGACTCATGATGTCGTGCACCATGCCTCGGGCGAGCAAGGCGTTTCCCAAGGAACAGGTGGAGCTGCTCAAGGCGGAGGCTGCCGATGCGTTTATCAATATCGTGCTCGCCTGCGGTGGTCCGGCGCTCGATGCGCTGGTGGGGCTTGCTCGTGCTGTGGAGGCGGAGTACCGCGCGCTCAAGGCTGACCAGTCCGCGCTCGATAACAACGACCTGCTCCGCATGGCATACGAGGCGCTGCGCGATTATCCCGCCATTCGAGCCGCCTACGAGGGCCGCTTTAAGATGGTCATGATCGACGAGTTCCAAGATACCGACCAGATGCAGGTCGATCTGATTCGCTATTTGACGGGTGCGGGCGAGCGCGCGCTGTGCACGGTGGGCGATGCGCAGCAGTCGATCTATCGCTTCCGCGGCGCCGAGGTCGAGGTGTTTCGCCGCCAGGAGCGCAAGGTGGGCCTGTCTGCTGCGCCTGAGACCTCCGTCGCATCCGATGCCCCCGCCGGCGAGCTCGTCAAGCTTGTACGCAACTTCCGCAGCCACGACGAGGTGCTGCGCTATGTGGCACGCGTCTTTGACGGCGATACCGGTGGTTTGATGCAGGGGTTCTTGGATCTTGAGCCGAGTGACGATCGCGAGGACAAGCTCAAGGCAAAGGCTTCGCGCCGCCAGGCGCTGCTCGTTGCCGGCGGCAGCACCCAGGAGCGAACGCAGGCGAAAGCTCGTGCGATTGCGGAGCGGTTCCAAGCGCTCGTTAAAGCGGGCCAGCCCCAGGGCGGCATGGTGCTGCTACTGGGCCGCATGACCAACGCCGACGTCTACGCCCAGGCCTTCCGCGACCAGGGGCTCGACTGCGTGATCGCAGGCGGCTCGGTCTTTGCCCAGGCTGCCGAGGTCCAAACGGTGCGTGCCCTGGTGTGCGCGCTTGCCAACCCGGCCGATACGGCGCAGGGCCTTATGCCGCTGCTGGCATCGCCGATGTTTGCGCTGGGCACCCAGGAGTTCCTTGCGCTGGCGACCAAGCTCGACGAGCAGACGGGGGAGACGTCGCGCCGCAACATCGATGCGGGCATCATGAGCGATTCCGATGTGCCCGGCTTGCAGGGCTTGCCACTCGTGACGCGCGCCCGCGAGGTGCTGCGCTATGCACTGCGCCGCGTGGGACGTGATTCGTTCGCGGCGATCGCGCGCGACGTGGTCAACGCTTCGGGCTGGTTCGTGCGTCTGGCGAAGCGCGGCCCCGAGGGCAAGGCCATTGCTGCCAACGTGCTCAAGGCGCTCGACGCCGTGGCCGAGGCGGAGGCCGAGTTCGGTAACTCGCCGCGCTCCATTGCGCTCGCTTTCGACCGCTTCTTGGCGGGCAAGGAGGCGCCGGGCGCGCTTAACGAGGAAGGCGGCGGCGCGGTGCGCATCATGACGGTGCACGCCTCCAAGGGTCTGGAATATCCGGTCGTGGCGGTTGCCGAGTGCTTTGGCGTGCGTAAGTCCTCGGGTGCGGCACAGATGGGTCGCGTCGACGGTGGGGCGCAGGTCGTGGCGCTGCCGGCCCGTTTTGATGGCGTTAGGCTTGCCGACGGAACCTTCGTGAAGGGCGATGACGTCAAAAAGCAGTTTGAGCACGCGTTTAAGGGCAAGGGCGCGTCGCTGTGGTTGCCGCCGGAGCTCATGGAGGACGTCTGTGCGACGGGCTCTCCCGCCGAGGCATTTGCCCGCCTGCGTAACGACGACCTGCAGCTTTCGCTCGAGGAGCGGGCCCGCTTGCTCTACGTTGCCATGACGCGTGCTCGCGAGCTGGTGATCTTGGCGATGGATGCCGGCGTGAGCCGTGGCAAGGTGACGGCGCCGACCTTCGACGTCGAGGCCGATCTGACCTACGACGTGCTGCGTCGTATTCTGCCTACCGACGCTCTGGACATGCCGCAGCTCGATGCCGACCGCCTGGTGTTCGACAACTCCCAGCCGGGCGACTACGAGCTCATTTCTCTCGCGGACTTTACCTTTGGCGAGCATGCGTTTGAGGCCAACGCTTCGCTGGATGCCGAGGGCAGGCTTGTCCGCGGCGATGCGGAGGCGGAGGGTGCCGGTGCGGATGCCCGCGCCGCTGTTCCCGGTCCTGCCGACCCCGAGCCCGATGCGTTTGAGCTCGTGTATCCCCAGGCGGTGGGCGTGCGCATGGGCACGTGCCCGTATCCGGCGCGCGATTCGTACAGCTACTCGTCAATTGCCGCGGCGTTGCATGCCGAGTCCGAGGACCGTGCCGCCGAGGCGCATGTGCCCATGGACGAGGCCGGCGATGATGAAGACTCGGATGGCTCGGAGATGACCGATACGGACGTGGTTGCTGCCGAGCCCCTCGGCAATCCCATGGCCTTGGGTTCGGCGTTCCATGCTGCCTGCCAGTGGCTCATCGAGATGGGCGCCAATGAACTGCCCGCCGCGCGCGCCGATGCGCTGGCGCGCCTGTGGTGCCTGACGCCGGAGCAGCGCGAGCGTTTTGACATTGCCCTGAATCGCTGGCTCAGGTCGGCGGTCCGTGCCGAGCTGCTTGCCTGGCCGTGCGTCCGTGCCGAGGTACCGTTCTTCTCGCTGGGCTGCGAGGACGAGGACATTGCCCGCTACGGCACGTATGCCGAGGGCGCCATCGATGCGTTGGCAACGAACCCGGCGGATTCGTCACGCGCGCTGGTCATCGACTACAAGACGGGCGGCACACCGGATGAGACGCCGGAACAGCTGCAGGAGAAGCACGCCCTGCAGGCGCGCGTCTACGCCGATGTGTTGCACAAGGCGGGCTTTGAGGCCGTGACCGTCAAGTTCGTCCGCGTGGAACAGCCGGATCCAACCATCTTCGTCGAACCCGCCGAACCTCAAGTAGTCACCTACAACCTTTAGCCCTCAACAGCGTGCGGTGGAATCCTTCCCGATTCCACCGCAGCTCAGGGGTAGCTAATTTGGGACGGGGCTATTTTAGCTACCCTTTGACTGACGGCGA
>NZ_QROM01000008.1:1344-73339 GCF_003474365.1 Collinsella sp. AF38-3AC | reverse complement strand
ATTTGGGACGGGGCTATTTTAGCTACCCTTTGACTGACGGCGAATGAGTCGGGGTCGGAATGCGTCTCAACCGACATATGGGGGTAGCTAAAATAGCCCCGTCCCAAATTAGCTACCCGTGTGGGTTTGGCTAGGTTCGGGTGCTGTCCGCGCCGTGGGGTAAAATCGTTCAGTCAGAACACGAACCCGCATCGGAGCTCATCACATGGCATTCGTCCATCTGCACAATCACACTGTCTTCTCCATGCTCGACGGCGCAACCCGTATCCAGGATATGGTCAACCGTGCCGTTGAGCTTGGCATGCCCGCCGTGGCCATCACCGACCACGGTTACATGTATGGCGTGCCCGACCTGGCGCTGGCCTGCGACGCCGTCAACCACAACACGCCCGAGTACAAAACGTGGAGCCACGACAAAGCCTTCTTGGAAAAAGACCGCCGCGACGAGCTGGAGGAGCCCGATCCCGAGGCAAACCCGCGCGAGCATGCCCAGTACGTTAAGGACATGGCCATGTGGGACGAGAAGGGCAATATCGACGAGCTCAAGCCGCCCCTGGTCATTAAGCCCATCTTTGGCTGTGAGGTTTACTTTACGCCGGACGAGACGCTTGCCCGCGACCATAAGCCCGAGCTCTACCACATGATCCTTCTGGCCAAAGACCAGGAGGGCTACGTCAACCTGATGCAGACGGTCTCCGAGGCCGCCGTGCAGGGCTTTTACTACAAGCCGCGCGTGACGCTCGACAATCTGCGCCGCCATGCCAAGGGCATGATCTGCACCAGCGCCTGCATCGCGGGCATCATCCCCAAGTACATCGACCGCGGCGACATGGAAGGCGCCATCAAGTGGGCCGAGACCTTCCGCGATACCTTCGACCCCGGCGACTTCTATATCGAGATTCAGGAACACGGCATTACCACCGACAACGGCCTGACTGACGAGCAGATGGACCGCACGCTCATCGATATTGCCAAGCAGGTGGGTGTCAAGGTCATCGCCACCAACGACTTCCACTACCTGCGCCGCGAGGACGCGCCCGTGCAGGACGTCATCATGTGCATCGGTATGAACGCCAAGGTCGACGACCCCAACCGCATGCGCATGACCGGCTCGGAGTTCTATATGAAGACCGAGGAGGAGATGCGGGCGATGTTCCCGTATTGCCCCGAGGCCTGCGACAACACGCTCGAGATCGCTGACAAGTGCTACGTGGAGCTGGACTGGGACTCTATCATCCTGCCGCGCTTCCCGCTGCTCGATCCCGGCGAGACGCACGAGAGCCAGTTCCGCCGCGAGTGCGAGAAGGGCCTGCGCCAGCACTACGGCGATGACTGGGCCACGCGCGAGATCGGCGGCGTCAACATCAAAGAGCGCTTTGAGTACGAATACAAGGTCATTTGCGACAAGGGCTTTGCCGCCTACTTCTTGATCGTTGCTGAGTACGTGCAATGGGCCAAGGACAACGGTATCGGCGTCGGTCCCGGCCGTGGCTCGGCCGCCGGCGCTATCGTCGCCTACGCCATGAACATCACCGCGTTCGACCCGCTCGAGAACGGTCTGATGTTCGAGAGGTTCCTCTCCCCGCAGCGTACCGAGATGCCCGATATCGATATGGACTTCGACGATGAGCGGCGCCTCGAGGTCGTGGAGCACGTTCGCCAGCTCTACGGCCCCGAGAAGGTCACCCACGTCATCACCTACTCGACCATTAAGGCCAAGCAGGCCATCAACGACGCCGCACGCGTTCTGGACTACCCGGTCTATATGGGCCAGCGCCTGTCCAAGATGGTCTCGAGCGACCCCAAGGTCAAGCTCAAGCAGGTGCTCGAAAAGCAACCCGGCAAAGAGGATCTGTTTAACCCCGATTTTGCCGAGGCATATAAAAAGGACGACGACGCCCGACGCATCATCGATACGGCGCTCTCGATCGAGGGCCTCACCCGTGGCGAGGGCGTGCATGCGTGCGCCGTTCTGATCTGCCGCGACCCCGTCAACGAGCACGTGCCTACCAAGCTCGATACCAAGGGCGGCGTCGAGATTACCCAGTACGAGGGCCAT
The DNA here is from genome assembly GCF_003474365.1 of Collinsella sp. AF38-3AC. Taxonomy (NCBI): domain Bacteria; kingdom Bacillati; phylum Actinomycetota; class Coriobacteriia; order Coriobacteriales; family Coriobacteriaceae; genus Collinsella; species Collinsella sp. AF38-3AC. Next base: position 71,280 of record NZ_QROM01000008.1, on the reverse strand, counting down.
ACCGTCGCCGACATGGGTCTGCTCAAGATGGACTTCTTGGGCCTGCGTACGCTGACGGTTATCTCCAAGGCCAAGGCAAACATCAAAAAGAACTTCGGCATCGACATCAAAGAGGAAGAGATTCCCTTTGACGATCCCGAGATCTTTAAGCTCATGGGCTCCGGCCACACCGCCGGCGTCTTCCAGGTCGAGTCCGCCGGCATGACGGCCACGATCAAGAACATGAAGCCCACCGAGTACAAGCACGTCGTGGCATTGATCGCTCTGTACCGCCCGGGCCCGCTGGGCGCCGGCATGGTTTCGTCCTACATCAACCGTATGAACGGCAAGGAGCCGGCCGTCTCCTATGACGACCGTCTGGACGACATCCTGGGCGAAACCTACGGCACCATGGTCTACCAGGAGCAGGTTATGCTCATCTCCGTCGAGATGTGCGGCTTCTCCAAGGGCGAATCGGACTCGCGTATCCGTAAGCCCGTGGCTAAGAAAAAGATCAAGCTGCTCACGTCGACGGTGCTCCACTGGGAGGATGGCTCGGACGAGACCACCTACGACCACTGGATGAATGGCGCCATCAAGAACAACTACACGCGCGAGGTCGCCCAGAAGATTTGGGACGATGTTCTCGAGTTCGCGTCCTACGCCTTTAACAAGTCGCACTCCGCCGGCTACGCCATTCTGGTTATGCAGACGGCGTGGCTCAAGGCGCATTATCCGCACGAGTACATGGCGGCCGTTCTGACGTCCTATACGGGCAAGACCGACAAGATCGTTCACTACGTCTCGGCGTGCCGTCACGACGGCATCCCCGTGCTGTCGCCAGATGTCAACGAGTCCGGTACCGAGTTCACGGCTACCAAGGAGGGCGTGCGCTTTGGTCTGGCCGGCATCCGCGGCGTGGGCACCGGCGTGGCGCAGGCGATTATCGCCGAGCGCGAGGCAGGCGGCCCGTTTAAGACGCTGCACGACTTTGTCGAGCGCGTGGACTCCAGCCAGGCAAACCGTCGCGTGATCGAATCACTTATCAAGGCAGGCGCCTTCGACTCCACGGGCTATCCGCGTCGCCAGATGATGCACTTTGTGGACAAGAACAACCCCGAGAACATCATCGACGCTGCGGTAAAGCGCCAGAAGGATCGCGCGAGCGGCCAGACGTCGTTCTTCGACATGTTTGGCGATGTTGAGGGCTCGGGCTTCGAGGTGAGCGTGCCCGATCCGGATGGCCAGGAGTGGGACCGCCACCTTAAGCTGAGCCAGGAGAAGGAGGTTCTGGGCATCTATGTCTCGGACCACCCGCTGCGCCCGTTTGAGTATGCACTTAGCAAAGCGCGCGACTTCTCGTTCTCGCAGATCGACACCGGCTACGAGGTGCAAAACCCCACGGGCGGTACCATCAACCAGGAGATTCCCGAGGGCAAGGCACTGTGGTGGGCCGGTATGGTCTCGAGCGTGTCCAAGCGCGTGACCAAAAACGGCGACCCCATGGGCATTGTGCAGCTCGAGGACATGGAAGGCGAGGCCACGGTCGTGGTGTTCCCCAAGACCTACAAGGAGGCCGAGGGGTATCTGTACGGCGAGGTTGATCCCGAGACCGGCGCGCAGCTGTCCGATGCGTTTGTGCGCATCAAGGGCAAGCTCGAGCGCTCGGATCGCGGCGACCAGATCATCGCGCAGGAGATCGTGCCGCTGGAGCTTAACGAGGAGAACAACAAGCCCAGGGTGTTTGAGGTCATGGTGCCCAACAGCCGCTTTAGCCAGGGCAATATGGCGCGCCTGGCCACGGTGCTCACCACCAACCCGGGCGGCGACCGCGTGGAGATCTTTATCGAGCAGGTGGACGGGCGTGTGTTGCGTGCCGAGGTGCCGGCCAAGGTTAACGCACGCTCGATTCCGCTGCTGGCCGAGGCCAAGGCCATCGTTGGCAACCAAGGCCGCGTGACGGTTATCTAAGGGTGCCTTTGCCGGGGTAGCTAATTTGGGACGGGGCTATTTTAGCTACCCTTTGACTGACGGCGAATGAGTCGGGGTCGGAATGCGTCTCAACCGACATATGGGGGTAGCTAAAATAGCCCCGTCCCAAATTAGCTACCCTGTGTGGATTGGAGGAAGTGATGGCACAGGGGACGTTTGTGCAGGCGCTTCGCAAAGAGGCGGCGTTGAGCGGCACCTTTATGAAGGGGCGCTCGCTCATGCTCAATGGCGCCGTGCTGTCGATTGAGGACAGCGGCTCACGCTTCTCCAAAAACGTGACGGTCGAGGGCTCGGTGCGCGGCTCGCGCGGCGACCTGTACAAGACGCACGTGGCGCTCGACATGGACGAGCACGAGGTTGTCGACTACGACTGCGATTGCCCGGCCGCCTTTCGCTATTCCGGCATGTGCAAACACGCTATCGCCACGGCGTTGGCGTATCTGGATGCCAGTGGCGCCGAGCCCGTCGAGGGCTTGCGCACGCCGGTTCGCACGACTACGGTACCGCCCGCACAATCCAAGCAGTCCGCCCGCCCCGCGCCCACCGCATCCGCGGTCAACCCTAACTTTCCCTTCCCGGCGCCCGTTCCCACGAGCCCGAGCCTTATGGCGGCGCTCTCCGATCTGTCGGAAGCGCGCATGGACGAGCTCGTGGTCATGCGTCGCAAGCTCGCCGGCGCCATTGATCCCGATGCTCCCAAAGCGGTGCTGGAGCCCTCGTTGGTGCCGTACTACAATCCGCTGTTTGGCGAGCGCTTTAGCTGGGCGCTCGAGTTTCGCATCCGCTGCGGTTCGGTGTCCTATGTGGTTAAGGATATCGACGGCATGGCCGATGCCTATGTGCGCGGCGGCACATTTTCTTACGGCAAGAAGCTTACGTTTGCCCATGTGCCCGAGGCCTTCGATGACGTGTCGACAAAGTTGCTCGACCTTGTCACGATGACGGTTGCCTACCTGAGCGACATCACGAGTTCGCGCTCGGCGTCGTACGACTTTGCCCGCAGCGGTTTTGTCACCGAGCGTCAGTTGCCGCTATCCGAGTATTCCATCGTGTCCGTGCTGGACCTGCTGCGCGGTAGGACCATTTCCTTTGAGCCTGCCTGGTCGCGGGGGACGACGACGCATCGCTCCTACGAGGTGGCGGTCGAGCCGTCGCCGCAGGGAGAGGACGAAGCCCCGACTTGCCGCCCACCGCTCCTCGCCGCAAAGATTGCTCCGGCGGCGGGAGGTAGCTATGACCTGCGCCTGCCGGCCGATATGTATTGCTTCGCCTCGGACAACGTTGCCTACCTGGTCGACACACGCCGCGCGCGCCGTACCGACGCGGCGTTTGCCCAACACGCGGCGTCGTTCCTGTCGCGCTTGTTGCCCTGCCGCACGCCGGCCCATATCGCCGCCGACCAGGTGGGCGAGTTCTGCCGCATGGCGCTGCCGATCTTGCGCGACTACACGGACCTGACCGCTCCCGCCGCCCTTGATGCCGTGGCACCCGAGGCGAGCTTCCATTTTGAGATTGGCGTCGACGATGGGCTCGTGACCTGCAAAATTACGGTTACCTACGGCGACTGGTCGGCAGATCTCTTTAGCCTGGGTGCTCCGGGCAGCCCCTTCGAAGATCAACGCCCCGGCGTTCCGCCCCGCGATGCGGTGGCGGAGTTTCGCGTTATGGACACGGCGGCCCTGTACTTCGATTTCTACGAGGGCGGCCTGGCGTTTGAGGAGCGCGATGACGAGAGCCTGTTCCACTTGCTGACCGAGGGCCTGTCTGCCCTGTCCGAGTTGGGCGAGGTTATGCTCAGCGACCGCCTGCGCCAGATTTCGGTGCGCCCCGCGCCCAAACTCTCAGTCCGCGCTACCGTCAAGAGCAACTTGCTCGACGTCGAGCTGGGCGCTAGCGGGCTTTCGGCGGCCGACCTTGCCATCTATCTCGACTCATATAAGCGTCACCAGACGTTCGTACGCCTTACGACCGGTGACATTGTGCGTCTGGATGAGGGCGCCCGCGCCGCGTTTGGCCTTGCCGAGGACCTGGGCGTCGATGCCGTCGACCTGCTCGACGGCGTATCGCTTCCCGCGTCGAGCACCCTGTTTGTCGATAGCATGCTCGCGCGCACGCCCGCGCTCGAGGCCGATCGCGATGCAGCGTTTCGCCGCACCGTCGAGCGCCTGGACACGCTCGGCAAGATGGACTTTACGGTCCCCGCCTCGCTCAAGGCCACGCTGCGTGGCTACCAGGTCGACGGCTATCAGTGGCTCGGCTCGCTCGAGCACCTGGGCCTTGGCGGCATCTTGGCCGACGACATGGGCCTGGGCAAAACGCTGCAGATGATCGCGCACATTCTGGCGCGCGTGGAGGCAGGGGATACCAAACCCACGCTCGTGGTATGTCCCGCGTCGCTCGTGTACAACTGGACAGCCGAGCTGGAACGTTTTGCCCCAACGCTTAATGTGTGCGCCATCGTGGGCGCCAAGGCGCAGCGCCGCGTGCAGATTGCCGGCGTGGCCGAGCATAACGTGGTCGTGACGTCGTATGACCTTATGCGCCGCGATATCGACGAGTACGCCGGGCAGGATTTTGCCCGCGTGGTGCTCGACGAGGCCCAGTACATTAAAAACCCGCTCACCCAGGTGGCGCGCGCCGCAAAGCGCCTGCCGGCCGGCGTGCGCTTTGCCCTGACGGGCACGCCTATCGAAAACCGCCTGTCCGAGCTCTGGAGCATCTTCGACTTTTTGATGCCGGGCCTGCTGGGCACGCGCGAGTCGTTTGCCAAGCGCTTCGAAAGCCCGGTCGAGCATGCCGAGGGCGACAGTGCCGCCCGCCTGCAAGCGCTCGTGTCGCCGTTTGTGCTGCGCCGTGTAAAGGAAGACGTGGTGGCCGACCTGCCCGAGAAGATCGAGGATACGGTCATGGCGCAGCTCACCGGCGAGCAGCGCAAGCTCTACCTGGCCAACCAGGACCGCATCGCCCAGCAGGTGCAGCATCGCGAAGCATCCGAGTTTAAGAAAGACAAGCTCAAGGTGCTCGCCGAGCTTACCAAGCTGCGCCAGATCTGCTGCGACCCGCGTCTACACTACGAGGATTACAAGGCGGGGAGCGCCAAACTCGATACGTGCATGGAGCTCGTGTACGGCGCCCTCGACGGCGGGCATCGCATCCTGTTGTTCAGCCAGTTTACGGGCATGCTCGATATCATCGGTAAGCGCTTGGCCAAGGAGGACATCGCTTTCCTTAAGCTCACGGGCGCTTCGTCTAAGGAGAGCCGCGCCAAGATGGTCGCACAGTTCCAAGCGGGCGAGGTTCCGGTCTTTTTGATTTCGCTCAAGGCGGGCGGCGTGGGCCTTAACCTGACGGCGGCCGACGTGGTCATTCACTACGACCCGTGGTGGAACGTGGCCGCACAGGATCAGGCGACCGACCGCGCGCATCGTATTGGCCAGCAACACACCGTGACCGTGTACAAGCTCATCGCCAAGGACACGATCGAGGAACGCATTATGCAGATGCAGGAGTCCAAGCGCGATCTGGTCAACAGCGTGCTCGGCGGCGACGGCATCTCGTCGGCGCTGTTTACCCGCGAAGATGTTCTGGCACTGCTGGGCGGCAACGGGCGCTAGCTGCGCGCGGGGTGGGACTGCTGGAGTGGGCAGGACGGTCGACGCATTTTGGCCCGACCGCTTGCCTGATCCGTTATGTGTTCATTTGCAATGTCATGGATGGTTTGTCTGCATTTGGGCATAAGAACCATCAGGAATATTGGCACATCAGCAAAGGAGAACATCATGGCGAAATTCTTTAAGGACCCCGACGGTAAGCTCATCGCCGCTCTCGGCAACGACGTTGCAACCCCTGCCGGCTGCACGGAGCTGACCGCGAACACCGAGGATGCAGCGCACGAGAAGCACGTGCCTGTTGTCGAGACCGAGCGTGACGGTCACGTGATTCGCGCACGCGTTGGCTCGACGGAGCACCCCATGCTGCCCGAGCACTACATCGAGTGGATTGCCCTTGAGGCCGAAGGCCGCCTGGAGGTCCATTACCTTGAGCCCGGCATGAAGCCCACGACGTTTTTCGCTGGCGGCTCCAAGACCGGTACCGTCTATGCCTACTGCAACCTGCATGGGCTGTGGTCCGCGACGTTCTAGGAGCGCGCCCCCGCTCGGGGTATCATAGCTAGCATATGCACATGCGAGCGCCGGCTGCATTATGCGGCCGGCGCTTTTACTACGATAACGACGATTTACGACGGAAAGGGCTGGGCCATGAAGCTCGCACTTGCACAGATCGATATGCGCCTGGGTGATATTGAGGGCATTTGCGGCCGCATCGAGGACCAGGCTCGCCTGGCCCACGAGCGCGGGGCGCGCGTGCTGTGCGTTCCGACTCCGCTCTTTATGGGCGCCATGCCCGGTGGCCTGGTGGGCGCTGCCGATTTTGAGCACGATATGCTGACGGGCCTGACGGGTGTTGCCGAGCGTATCCAGGAGCTTGACATGATCTGCATCGTGCCCGCGGCGGTTTCGTTTGAGGGCCAGCCGCTGCTCGACTACATGATGCTTAAGGACGGTCATGTGGTGCCGGCGCGTTCGAGCATTGCCCTGCAGCGTGGCGAGAACAACGACACGCGTTGGGCGCCGCCGGTGTTCGACGTGGACGGCGTGCGCATCGCCGTGATTTTTGACTTGGACCGCGAACTCGAGATGTTGCCGACCGGTGTCGACCTCATTGCGTATTTCCAATTCAATGCGTTTGACATGACCGACCGCGAGACTGCCGCCATTGCCGCCGTTCGCAGCGGCGCCTACCGCAAGATCGCATCCAAGCGCAGCGTGTGGTTTGCCTGCATGGCGCCGGTCGGTGCCTATGACGAGTCGGTGTATACCGGCGGTTCGTTTGTGCTCGACGACTGCGGTCGCGTGGTGGCCCAGGCGCCGTGTTTTGAGGAGAGCCTGCTGGTTCAGGAGATTCAGCGCGGCGTGATGCTCGATGCCCTGGAAGATCACGAACTGCCCGAGTTCCGTTCCGAGGAGTGGCTGTGGCAGGCACTGGTGCTCGCCGTGCGCGACAACGCCCGAGCCCACGGTGCGTCGCGTGCTGTGGTGGCACTCGAGGGTGACTTGCCGTCGTCCCTGCTGGCGGCGCTGGCCGTCGACGCTCTGGGCCCGCGTAATGTGATTGGCCTGGTGCTGGGGCGCAACCGTATTTTTACGCCGGCGCAGGAGAAGGTGGAGGCCGCCCGCTGTGCCGCCGTCCGCGCCATCGCCGAGCGTCTGCACATTCGCACCGTCGAGCGCGATGCACCGGATGCGGCGCGTGTGCTCGATCGCGACGTGTCGGCGGGCGATGCCGAGCGTCTGCGCTCGCGCACGCTGGGCCTGATGCTCGAGGATACGGCGCTCGAGCTGGGTGCTATGGCACTGAGTCCGCTTTCCAAGACTGAGTACGCGCTGGCGGCGCCCGCGCTTTCCGGCGGCTACCAGGGCGATTTTGCACCCTTTGGCGATGTGTATCTGTCGACGCTTGAGTTTGTGGCGCGTGTGCGCAACCGCACGTCTGCCGTGGTGCCCCAAGAGCTCGTGACGCTCAACGCGGTGGAAGATTGTATGGAGCGAGTGCTGGCGCAGGCGCTCTCGACGCTTGACGGTCCGGTCGATATGCTCGACCGCGCGGCACAGCTGCTCGGCGGGCTTGAGCCGGGTGAGGTCGATGGTGCGCTCGAGGCGCACGTGGACCGCAATCGATCTTTCGACGATATCCCGATGGCCGCTGGCAAGCCTGAGGCCTGCTCGCTGCTGCTGATGCTCGTTCGACAGGGTGAGGCTGCCCGCCGCATGTTGCCGACGGCACCGATCGTCTCGTCCCGCTCGTTTGCCGAGCGCTCTTGGCCGTACATGCTCGCGTGGTCCGACCTGGGGCTTAACGGCAAGGAGCGTATGACGGTTGATTCGCTGGCACGCGCCGAGGTGCGCCGTTTTGCTGACGAGGATACGAGTGAGCGTATGCGCGGCGAGATGATGGGCATACTGGGCGAGCTACTGGGTATTTCGCCCGAGCAGATGGAGGAGCTGCGCTCTGAGGACGGTCAGCGTCGTTTGCACGAGGGAATGAAGAAGTTCGAGGGCGAGGTTCAGGACGCCATCGATAAGATGATGGGCGGTCAGGGCGGCTCGCAAGGTGGTCCCCAGGGTGGCCCGATGCCGCATCCGCCGGTTGATCCCCGACGGTTCCCATTCTTCTCGCAGAACTAAACTGGGGATGGGGCCAAGGTTACGCGGTTTTACCAAACCGCGTAACGAGTCGACGCTGCGCGAGCCCCTGCCGGCCAATCTGCCGCTCAAACCGTCGCTTGCGTACAGAAGTACGCGGCGCTCCTCTTTCGCGACACCTTGCCACGGCAGGGACTCGCTCGCTGACTTATGCTCAACCTATGGTTCAACCTTGCTTGCTAGATGCGGCCGTTGTTGTGTTATTCTAGAACAGACGTTCGTGAATGATGCGCGAGGCCTTGCCTTGCGCCGTGCTTTTGGCGATGGGAGGCTGGCTTGGTTATCTTGGGTATCGACCCTGGTTTGGCCCATACGGGTTGGGGGATTATCGAGGAGCGGCGTGGCGAGGTTCGCTGTCGTGCCTATGGCTGCATCGAGACCAGTGCCGGAAGTCCGCTCGCGGTGCGCCTGTCGCATATCGCCCGCGATCTTAAGGATGTCGTCGAGCGCTATCGCCCCGATACCGCGGCTGTCGAGAGCATCTACTTTGGCGCCAACGTCCGCTCGGCCATCCCCACGGCGCATGCCCGCGGTGCTGCGCTCGTGGCGCTTTCGGAGTGCGCGCTCGAGATTGGCGAGTACACGCCCATGCAGATCAAACAGGCTGTGGTGGGCACCGGCGCCGCGGACAAGCGGCAGGTCGCCTACATGGTACGCACGCTCACGCAGCTCGACCACGACCCGCATCCCGACCATGCCGCCGATGCCCTGGCCTGCGCCATCTGCCATGTAAACCTCAGCCGCACCCGGGTGCTTACCGGTGGCGAGTTCTATCAACAGAGAGGAACCGGATACTGATGATTTCCCAGCTCCACGGCACGCTTGTCGAAGCCACGATGAGCTCTGCTGTCGTCGATGTGTCGGGCGTTGGCTTTGAGCTCGGCATCTCGGGCAGCACTGCGGCCACGTTGCCGACGTCCGGCGGCGAGGTCCGCCTCTACACGCGTATGCAGGTGCGCGAGGACGCCATGACACTTTTCGGTTTTTCCTCCAAGGACGAGCGCACGATGTTCGACCGGCTCGTGTCCGTCTCGGGCGTTGGCCCGCGCTTGGCGCTCGCCGTGCTTTCCACCTATACGGTGGGACAGCTGTATTCGCTGGTGATGGCCGAGGACGACAAGGGCATGGCCAAGGTGCCCGGCGTGGGCAAAAAGACCGCCCAGCGCCTCATCTTGGAGCTCAAGAGCACCTTTGCCAAGGACAAGGGCTTTGTGCCGGTCGACGTGATTCCCGGCCAGGTCGCAATGCCGGTGCCCGCCGCCGCTCCCTCGGCGATTGATGACGCTCGCGCGGCGCTTCTCTCCATGGGCTTTAGCCCGCAGGAGACCGATGTTGCCCTGAGCGGGTATGATGGGCAGAATATGCGTGTCGAGGATCTGCTCGGCGCGGCGCTTAAGCGACTTGGAATGGATGCGTGATGTGGGAAGCCGATGACTCTCAGGACCTGTGGGCGACGCCCGGCAACTCGCCGGCGGCATCCATGGCGCACGGTGAGCGCATGGTGGGCTCGGAGCTGACGCCCGAGGACCTCGATGTCGATCGTACCCTGCGTCCCCAGCGCTTGGATGACTACTGCGGTCAGGAGCATATCAAGCAGAGCCTTCGCGTGCTGATTGAGGCCGCGCAGAGCCGCGGCGAGACGCTCGACCACGTGATCTTCTCGGGCCCTCCGGGTCTGGGCAAGACCACGCTGGCTACGGTTATCGCCAACGAGCTGGGCGCTCAGATTAAGACGACGAGCGGTCCGGCCATCGCGCGCACCGGCGACCTGGCGGCCATTCTGACTAACCTGCAACCGGGTGACGTGCTGTTTATCGACGAGATCCACCGCCTCAACCGTTCGGTCGAGGAAGTTCTGTATCCCGCGATGGAGGACTTTGCGCTCGATATCGTGATCGGCAAGGGTCCGGCTGCGCGCTCGATTCGCTTGGATATTCCCAAGTTTACGTTGGTGGCGGCCACGACCCGTTCGGGCATGTTGACCGGCCCGTTGCGCGACCGCTTTGGCATTTCATATCGCCTGGACTACTACACGGTCGAGGAGCTCGCCCAGATTGTGACGCGCTCGGCGACTATCCTGGGCGTGACGATCGACCATCCGAGCGCGCTCGAGATCGGCTCGCGTTCGCGCGGCACGCCACGCCTTGCCAATCGCCTGCTCAAGCGCGTGCGCGATTACGCGCAGGTGCGCGGCAACGGCCCTATCGAGCTCGATATCTGCCGTCAGGCGCTCGAGTTTTTCGAGATCGACGAGCTTGGCTTGGACTGGATGGATATTCGCATTTTGGAGACACTCGCCAAGACGTTCTCCGGCCGTGCCGTTGGCTTGACCACGCTTGCCAGTGCGGTGGGCGAGGACCCGGGTACGCTTGAGGATGTCTATGAGCCGTATCTGCTGCAGTGCGGGTTGATGATTCGCACGCCCCAGGGCCGTCAGGCAACCCTTCGCACCTTTGAGCATTTGGGAATTGAGCCGACCGTTTAGGATGGGTTTGTAGGCTATCGCTGGGCATTGGGTAAACATATCGCCGTTCGTCGGTTACGGGTGTTTTACTATTGCGCGCCCGTGCTATGCTGGATTGGTCTTTTTCTCATCCGGTAACGAAAGGACCGCCCATGCCTACTGACATCGAAATCGCACGTTCTGTTACGCCGCTGCCTATTACCGAGGTGGCCAAGAACGCCGGCGTCGACGTTAAGCATCTGATTCCGTACGGCTTTGACAAGGCAAAGGTCGACTATTCCCTGCTCAACGAGCCGACCGATCACCAGGCCAAGCTTGTCCTCGTGACCGCCATCAACCCCACGCCTGCGGGCGAGGGCAAGACCACTACGACCATCGGTCTGGCCGATGGACTGCGCCGTCGCGGCGTCAAGAGCGCTGTGGCCCTGCGTGAGCCTTCGCTCGGCCCTGTCTTTGGCGTCAAGGGTGGCGCTGCCGGCGGCGGCTGGGCGCAGGTCATCCCCATGGAGGACATCAACCTGCACTTTACCGGCGACTTCCATGCTATTGGCGCCGCCAATAACCTGCTGGCCGCCATGCTCGACAACCATATTCAGCAAGGCAACCAGCTCGGTATCGATGTTAAGCGCATCACCTGGAAGCGCGTTGTCGATATGAACGACCGTCAGCTGCGCCACGTCATTGACGGCATTGGCGGTAAAGCCCAGGGCGTGCCGCGCGAGGACGGCTTCGATATCACCGTCGCCTCCGAGGTCATGGCAATTCTGTGCCTGTCTACGAGCATCAGCGACCTCAAGGAGCGCCTGGGCGAGATCGTCGTCGGCTACAGCTTTGCCGGCGAGCCCGTCCGTGCCCGCGACCTTAAGGCCCAGGGTGCCATGGCCGCGTTGCTTAAGGATGCGCTCAAGCCCAACCTGGTGCAAACGCTCGAGGGCACGCCCGCGTTTGTCCACGGCGGTCCCTTCGCCAACATTGCCCACGGCTGCAACTCTATCATGGCCACGCGTATGGCGATGCGCTTTGGCGATGTCGCCATTACCGAGGCCGGCTTTGGTGCCGATCTGGGTGCCGAGAAATTCCTGGACATCAAGTGCCGCATGACGGGCGTTCGTCCCAACGCCGTCGTGGTCGTCGCGACCGCTCGCGCCCTTAAGTACAACGGCGGTGTTGCCAAGGCCGACCTCAACGAGGAGAACCTCGAGGCCCTCAAGGCCGGCATGCCCAACCTGCTGCGCCACGTCGACAACATCCAGAACGTCTACGGTCTGCCCTGTGTGGTCGCCATCAACCGCTTCCCGACGGACACCGAGGCCGAGCTTGCGCTCATCGAGTCCGAGTGCCAGAAGCTGGGTGTCAACGTGAAGCTGTCCGAAGTTTGGGCCAAGGGCGGCGAGGGCGCGCTCGATCTGGCCGATGAGGTCATGCGCCTGATTGAGCAGCCGAGCGAGCTCAAGTTTGCCTACGAGGACGGTGCCGATGTGGCCGACGCCCTGGAGGCTGTCGCCACTAAGGTCTACCGCGCCGATGGCGTCGACTTTACGCCGGCTGCCAAGCGCCAGCTCGCCGAGCTGCGCGAGAACGGCTTTGGCAACCTGCCGGTGTGCGTTGCCAAGACCCAGTACAGCTTTAGCGACAACGCCAAGGCGCTGGGCGCTCCTGAGGGCTTCCGCATCACGGTACGCGAGCTCAAGGTTTCCGCCGGTGCCCACTTTGTGGTCGCGCTGACCGGCAGCGTTCTGACCATGCCGGGTCTGCCCAAGGTTCCCGCGGCCGAGAACATCGACGTCGACAACGACGGCAACATCACCGGCCTGTTCTAAGCCTGCTGCTCATAGCCGCTTGCCCGCCCCACCGCGCCTACCAAGGCCCGGCGGGGCTTTTGTTTCTGGCCGCGCTTGTCTTGTAGATACCGACGGGCTCTGCCCATCATAGGCTTTTGCGCGGGTAGAATGCATGGATAACTTGATGCTTACGGGCGACGGAAAGGAATCGTTGCATGGATCAGGACAAGACAACCGTGATGGGCGGCTACGGTTCCGCGCAGGCTGGCGATAGCGCCGATGCGACCCGCGTTGTTCCCAACCCCGGCTATACCGACCCCGCCGCGACGCAGCCTTCTGCCGAGCCCACCCGGGTTATGGACTATGGCGACACGGCGCAGGATTCTTACGCTGCATCTTCGCATGGCCCCTATGGCAACGCAGCTCCGGACCCGTTTGATTACGCGCCGCAGGATTCTTATGCCGCCTCGACGCCGAATCCCTATGATGACCTGCCGCAGAATCCCATTTCGCAGCCTCAGCAGACGACGTATATGCCTCGCACGGCGCAGCCTCGCTACGGGTCGCGGGAGCCGTATCGCGAGTACCCCAAGTCGATTCCGCAATATGGCGAGGACGAGGAGAAGAAGCCGTCGCGTTCGTCGAGCGTGATCAAGAAGATCCTCATTGTGCTGGCGATCTTCTTTGCCCTCTCGATTGTGTTCGCCATTGTGTCGGGCATGCTCAACAAGCGAGGTGCTACAACCAGCACGACGGCCGAGCAGACAGAGGTCGCCCAGGTGGGTGCAGTAGAGCTGGGCGATATCCCGGGACAGTACTGGTCCAACGCCAAAAAGATTCTCAAGTCGCGCGGCGCTGATCTTTCGAATGCCGTGGTTCTGACTGATGATGGCTCAACGCCCGTCGTCGATGCCAACTGGGTCGTTACTTCTGCCTACTATAACGACAACGGTAACCTTGAAATTCAACTCACGCATAAGAACAGCTCGGGCAACTCGTCCGACGGCCAAAGCGGCACCGACAGCTCGAGCTCCAACATGCTGGAGGACCTGAGCAACAAGGCGCAGGAATTGGGAGACAAGGCGCAAGAGCTGGGCGATACGACACAAAACCTGGGCGATACCGCGCAGAACTTGGGAGACATGGCGACAGATGCCTGGAACGCCCTACAAAACGGCATTTTGGGTGCACAGGGAAACTAGCGGCCGAGCGGAGCGGGGTTACAGCTGCTCTGCCGGACGCTCGGGCGAGCTAAAGCCCGAGTCAAATGTGACGACGCACGAGACATCGGGCCGGCGCTCGTGCACGATGCGCGTGACGAGCTCCAGCAGCTCCTCGTCGGATATGTCAAAGCCGTCGGGACGCACCAGGTCAAACGAAACGAACCCGTCGTGCTCGTGCAGGTCGTGGATGGAGAGCGCGGGATTGATCTGCATGACGCCGCGCTTGACCCAGCCGCGCAGGTCGTCGCCTGTGGTGGCGATGGGGTCGCTGTGCAGCGTGATGTCGATGCCCATCTGGCGCTTGATGTCGTGCTCGATGGTGTCCAGGATCTCGTGGTGCTCAAACGCGTCGCCCTCGCCGGGCATCTCCACGTGGGCGCTGGCAAACTGGCGGCCGGGGCCGTAGTCGTGCACCATGAGGTCGTGCGTGCCCAGGACCTGCGGATACGACATGATCTTGTCGCGAATCGCTTGAACAAGCTTAGGGCTGGGTGCCTGTCCCAACAGTGGACTGATGGCGTCGCGCACGAGGCCCATGCCGCTGATGCAGATGAAGATGCCCACGCCCAGGCCTGCCCAGCCATCGAGGTCAAAGCCGGTCGTTTGCGAAATAAGTGCTGCCGTCAAGACCGCGCCCGAGGTGATGACATCGTTTTTGGAGTCCTGTGCTGTGGCGATGAGCGTCTCGGAATCGATTCGGTTGCCCAGTGCGCGGTTGAACGCGGCCATCCAGAGCTTAACGAGCATGGACAAGACGAGGGCGGCTAAGGAGAGCACCGAATATGCGGTGGGGGAAGGCTTGATGATCTTAGTGACCGACTCGAGGATCAGGTTGATGCCGACGGCGCAAACCAGGACGGCGACGAATAGGCCGGCTAGGTACTCATAGCGGCCGTGGCCATAGGGGTGACCTTCGTCTGCCGGGCGGCTGGCAAGGCGGAACCCAAGCAGGCTCACGATGTTGCTCGAGGCATCGGAGAGGTTGTTGAAAGCGTCGGCGATGAGGGAGACGGAACCGGCGAGCAGGCCCGCGATGCCCTTGGCCAGGCACAGGGTGATGTTGAGGCCAATGCAGATGAGGCTTGCGGCAAAGCCCGCGTTGGTGCGGGTGCCGGCATCGACCGGCTCGCCCTCGCTGCCGGGAACAAGTTTATGTACCAGTCGATGAACAAATAGCATGGCGATCGTCCTCACAATCATGTTTAAGGGGATAGTGTAGCTCGCGCGGGGGCGCCGTGCACCGATGATCAGAAAATGCAGCAATAGTCTGCCGGTGCTAACGAGTGAGTCTTCTCGTCTGCCTGGGTGGTCCATTTTGGGCCACATGGGTATGGGCATGTGACTGTTTACTCGACATACTTAATGTCGACAGCCCCTGTGCAAAGGAGGACGTTTCCATGGATGAGATGTTTGCTATTAAATGCCAAAACTGCGGCGGCCCCATGTACTCACACCAGGCTAAGCGCAGCTTTGAGTGCGCCTATTGCGGTGCGGTCATTCCGTGGCAGGCCGATGCGGGGGAGCCCAAAAGCGCCTTGGGCATTCGCCATGCGCCGCTGACGGTTGTCGATGGGCTGCTTAAGCTCACGCACGTCTCGCAGCTCGAGCGCCCGGAGGACCCGGACTGGTATTTCTTTAATTCGCACTGGCGCAATCAGTCGGTCCTGGAACATCTGCTGTGGGAGGATCGCGGCACGGCGCAGGAGTTCCAAGAGGCCACGCATGTGAGTATTCCTTGTCCCTTCTGCGGAGCGTCCTTTGAGGGTGAGTCAACCCAGCGCGTGTTTGAGTGCCCTTCGTGCGGCAATAAAATCGGTGTCGCTGAACTGCTCAAGCCGGGGACGTTTAGCAAGCGTCTGACCATGGGCGTTGGTGCGGAATATGTGCCCGAGCAGGGTATTCCCTGCGAGATAACGCCGCAGCAGGCGCGTGCCAATGCGCTTGAGCTGGTACGCCAATACCCAGATGCCTTTGCCGGCCACGATGTGGAAGATGCGATCCAAAACGATATGATGCTCTTCTACTTCCCCATGGCACTTGCGGATCTTCGCATGATGGCGTCCTTCCCGGGCAAAGGCCTGAACAAGGAAACCCTGGTGTACTACGAGGTGCTCGACTGGGCATATCCCAGGGCAAACTACCTGGACGTTCGCCTTATGGGCATTCTGGAGCCGTGGGACTTTGCCAAGGTTGGGCCGTTTGACCCGGCCATGCAAGAAGGCGACTTCCGGATTGTCTCCGTCGATGCGTCCACCAAGGACCAGGTGGTCATTGACAAGCTAGCGCTCGACATTGCCGGCAACGATGCCGAGGCGGTGCTGGGGCTCAATAAAAAGAGCATCCGCACCTGGGCGCGTAAGGCCCGCAAACATAAGGACGGCCTGGTGATGGTACCGGTCTACTTTGTCGATCGTCCGGCGACGGACAGCCGCGATGGCGAACAGGTGCGCATTGCCGTAAACGGCCAGACGGGCCGCGCGGCGGCGGTAGTGTTTAGCGACAAGCGCGAGACGCATGTGGTGGCACCGCTCAATCCCAACGTGATGCTGTCGAGCGAAAGCACCGTGCATGCCACGCCCATCGAGGTCAAATACGTTAAATCGCCGTTCCTATACCAGATCGTGCGCCGTGGAGACGGCGAGCAACCGCGCCAGGTATCAGCGGTTGCCGAGGGTTCCTACCGAGAAGAAAGGCCCAAGCGCAGGGGCTTGTTCGCTGCGATTTTTGGTAAGTAGGGGAATGGTGCCGGTTGGTTCGCGAGAGTGCGAAACATCCCGCCCATGTTGGCAGATGTAAATAAACGGTGGAACGGCTGTAAAAGAGTCTTGCCACTGGGTAAAATCAGGATGTGCCGCGGAACCCGCTCCTTAGCTAGTCACACTTCGGAGACGCGGGCAACGCAGGTACAAGTGTCTTAAGGGCCGGCTGCAACCGGCCCTTTCTTTATGACTCCCTTCGCTATCCGTTACTGCTTATATTCCTGCCAGATCGAGTAGAGGTTCCGTGCAATGCCGGTCACATACATCGAGAGGCGCAGGATTTCAAGAAACAAGTTCATAGGCTTCACCCCAATCGGAGATCGGAGCGTTGCCCGCAGGCGGATTCCGCGGCAATCATAATTCTACCTCACGGGCCGCGGTGGAGGATAGCCTGCCCCCTGGTTTGGAGCAGTGTCGACCTAACGGGCAATCAAGCCTCTAGCTCTCTTTGAATTGGGCAAGCATCTGCCCGAAGAAGCTTAGTTCGGATGGCTCATAAATGAGCGAGCCGCCATCTTCGGTCCGGTAGACCCCGCAGGGGAGGTAACGCCCGTCGGGGAGGACATAGAGGTTGGCTTCTTCCTTCAGTCCTGCTGGAAATAGCGGAATCCCGTTTTCGTCCACTTGGAACTCGTCTATATTTGCGATCTTCCTCTCCATGACGCCTCCTGCCTTATTTCTTGAATGGCGCCCTAAAACAGGCAGCTCTCAATCAGCTCTTTTCCGCATAGGGCGTCGACCCACTCCTGTGGGATGGTTTTGAGACCGTAGGCCGTGCCGGCGAGGGCGCCGGCGACGGCTGCGGTGGTGTCGGTGTCGTCGCCCAGGTTGACGGCGGCAAGCACGCAATCTTCGTAACTGTTGGTGTTGACAAAGCACCAGGTAGCGGCTTTAAGCGTGTCGCGCACGAAGCCGCCGGACCTGATTTCGTGCTCGGGCACGCCTTTCAGATGGAGTGCCCACGAGGGGAGCACGTCGTTCATCACATCCCTCATCAGCTCGACATATATGATGCATGCGTCGGTTGACGTTCTGTGGGCGTGCGTAATCGCGGAGACCTTGCTGACCTCTTCGTCCGTCGCATCGGTGAACGCCAGGGGAGCGATGCGCATGAGCGATCCGTTGCCATTGTCGCGCTCGCCGGAGCCACCTTTGCCGGCGTGCAAGGCGCAGGCGGTCGTACCACCGTAATCGAAAACGCCGTCAATCGTATACTCGCCACGGGCAATCCAGCTTACGAACTTGTCGCGCATGTCTGCGGTGTCGATATGCCCGAGCTCCCTAATCGAGTCGCAGGTGGCAAGCGTCATAGATGTGTCGTCGCTCCAAGTGCCGGCGGGCTGCCCATGCGTGCCGTAGCCGATCATGTCCGTGCATTCGAACGTGCCGCGGGGCCTGAACTCGTAGGGAACGCCCAACGCGTCGCCGACGGCAAGCCCGTAAATACAGTCGCGTAGCGTTGTTTTCGGTCTGTCTGTCATGGGAAACACCTCTCGTACTTTGGATTGAGGATGCGCGGCTACCTGCGGCAATATGTTCAGTTCGATTCGCGACGCAGTGCGTCGCGAATCGAGAGAACTCAATAGTCAATATGCCAAAATGGTATGCCTAGACGTCTCTTTACACGGCAACAGGCATTTCTTTTGGGCGTCCTGCCTTTGGAGCGTCGGCGAGTCGTGCCTCGATGGAAGCTTTGGATACCATGCGCTTGGTGCCATCCTTCCATGAATCCAACAGTCCAGCATTTATCAGTTGCGATACTCTTGCCGAGCTAACGCCAAGTATGCGCGCGGCATCCGCTGCGGTGACGGCGGGGATATCGTTGAGTTCGCGACTGACGGCCACGGCGATAATCTTGCCACTGTGCTGCGGCTCGTGGCCAAAGTCCGGCGCAGGCAGGTCAACGCCGCCCATTAGGTGGTCATCGACCATGCATGCGAGAAAATCAGCGGCGCTTTCGACAGCGTCGTTTAGGTCGGATCCGAACGTTCCACCTCCGCCCAGCGAGCCACATGGCACAGCGTCGACAACGCCGTCCGAATCAAAGAACTCGAATTCCCATACGTAAACCATGTAAGACCTCCTTTAAAAAGCGATGCGTAATGTGATGAGGATGAGCTATCGAAGCCCTGCCTGCCTTAGGATTCTTTTGGCAATTTGCTCCTCGATCTCTCGATGGCGTTTCACGAGCACGAGCTTGTCGCCTTTGACGAACTTCTCGTGATTGGTGCTTCCTTTCGAGATGAAGCCGGCTTCTTCGAGGATACGGATCAATTCGCGTCTCTGCATCTCAGCCTCTTTCAATAACTATATATTAGCACTTACTAAGGGTTTTAGACTTAAATCTTAGCCATTGCTAATCCCTTGTTTTATTTCACCATCCTTGGATAACGGCTTATAGTCCTTGCGGTATTAGTTTATTTGCTCGTGCGGACACGATTTGGTGCTCCGTGCGCGACCGCGAAAAGGGTTTGCGGTGACTAAAATGTGACCATAGAGACAGTTTTAGCGAGCCCCACGGGAGTGACGCGCATGGACAACAATACGCTGCTATTCCAGGACAAAGGTTCGGGTAGGTTTAAAGACGTTAAGATCTACCCGAATCGCCTTGAGGTGCTTAAGAAGGGCGTTCTCGGCGGCAAGCACACCGAGATTGTCTATCTTAAGGACATCACGGGGGTCAACAGGGTCAAGGGCCGCGACGTTTTCCTGCGCAACAGGTTGTTGACTGCTTGTGTCTTTAGCCCGAGCAGCCGCTTCCAAGCTCAGGAGTTTGTGAATGCGTTGAACATGGTGATGTGACCGGGCGCTTTCGAACACAAAAAGCCGGGATGCAAGGAGTCGCACCTTGCATCCCGGCTGAGCTAAAACGGCGCTGCTGCATGCCGTTGGAGCTTTAGCGCTTGATCTCGATATCCTCGAGCTTGACGTCCATGGCCTCGGTCTTTGCCTTGGCGATGTCGTCGGCAAATTCCAGGGACTTCATCATGGCTTCGACGGCGTCCTTGTGCTCCTCGACGTTGTCGATGCGCACGTAGACGCTGCCGCCCTCAACGTCGGTGAAGTACTCAGTCGTTACGCCGCCCGAGTGCGTGAAGTAAGCACTGCGCCAGGTCTTGCCGTTGTATTTAACGGGGTCGTTTTCGGTCCATCCGGAGTTGGCCTTCCACTTTGCCTCGTAGTCGAACAGCTCGTCGGCGTTCTTGTCAGAGTCGAAGACAGGGATGAAGCGGTCGCTGGCGTGCTCGCTCTCGGTGAACTTAAACTGGGCCCTGTCGGCGGTATCGCCTGCGACGTCGGTGATCTCGACGCCCTCGGGGACCTCGACCTTAAACCAGATGAAGTCGGTCCTCATGTCCACGGCCGGCTTTTCTGCGCCGCCGCCCCCACCGCTGCCGGCGGCGCCGCCGCTTCCACCACAGCCTGCCAGGGCAACTGCGGCAAAGAGACTGATGCAGAGGGTGAGAATCGCAAAGGCTTTCTTTTTCATGGTCGTGTCCTCCTCGGTCTGTAACCGTCCATGGATTACCTGTCTTTACTGTACGCGCGAGCGGCTCGTTCGGGTGGGCCACATGTCCCATTCTTGGGGCCGGATTTGCGCCGACAAGTGGCAATATGTCGCGATATAAGTAGGGGAGGACCGGCTGATCCGATCCTCCCCCGGCTGGGCGTCCGATCATGTAATGACTGCGCATGCGATGCTGCGTGCGAGCCCCTAATGCTTGATCTCGATGCTCGAAATCTCGACTTCGCGTGCCTCGGAAACCGCCTCCGCCATGTCATCGGGGAACTCGATGGAGTTGAGGAGTGCCTCGGCTTCTTTCTTGTGCAGTTCGAAGTTTGAGATAAGGACGTAGACGCTTCCCGGTTCAACGTCGGTAAAGAGGAGTGTTGAGATGCCACTGTTGTCCTCGTACGTTCCGACGAGCCATGTCCTGCCGTTATACTCGACGGATCCGCCATCCTTCCACTGGAACGTATCCCCCTTCTTTTCTGCCTGGTCGGCGTGGGACTCCTCAGCTGTCAGCGCTTTTTTCCAAACGGGGATAAAGCGATCGCCCGAGGCGTTCTCATCTTCGGGGAAGGTGAGCTGAATCCTATCTGCATTCTTGCCGGCGGAGTCGCTTACGCCGACGCCCTCGGGCATCTCGACCTTAAACCAGATAAAGTCGGTCTTCTTGGCAACGGGGGCTTTTTCCTTGCTCTCGCTCTTGGCGGCGCTGCCGCCCCCGCCCGATGCGCTCCCGCCGCAGCCGACAAGGGCAAATGCGGCAAAGAGGGCGATGCAAAGGGAAAGGATTGATAGGGTCTTTTTCTTCATGGTGGCGTCCTCCTTGTCTGTTAGGGGCATCGTGTGCAGCGGTTCGCCAATCGGCGGTTGCGCATGCACTGATGGCTTTATTTGCTGTGCGGTGATTCCTCCGTTCTTTGTCCGGCGCCGTGGCGAGCGTTGCCCCAGCATGGGGCTCCTTATCTATATGTATGCCCCAGTTGCCGCCGTCCGAGAGTCCCGAAACGTGGGCCATGTGTCTCATGTTTGCGTCGCTGCCGCCTATCGTGTGCCATAGAAATCCGCGATGGCCAGGTGCGCTGACGCTCATGTGCTTATGGGCTAGACTTAGCACCATTACGTGTTCGATGCGGTTGGTTGGCGGTTGCCGCCCGACCGATGTATATGACTTGAAGGTGCGTGCGCATGAGCCAAGAGATGATGGATAAAACCTGTCGAGAGTTTGCCGAAGCGCTTGCCGCACGCGAGCCGGTGCCCGGCGGCGGCAGTGCGAGCGCCTTTGTGGGCGCGCTGGGCGCCTCGCTGTGCGGAATGGTTGCCCGCTACGGTGCGACTAATCCCGCGCTTGCTGATCGTGCGGATGACCTGACGCGCGCGTTTGCCCAGGCTGATGAGTTGGCGCAGGAACTTGTGGGTCTGGTTGCCGAGGATGTTCGTGCATACGGCCAGGTGTCCGCGGCATACGGTATTCCTCGTGATGATCCGGCTCGACCCGCGGCGATTCAGGATGCGTTGCGCGTGGCGGCCATGCCTCCGTATCGGATTATGGATGCCTGCGGACGCGCGCTGGCACTGCTCGAGGACATGGCCGACAAGGGCTCGCGTCAGCTGCTGTCAGACGTGGCGTGCGGTGCCGTGTTCTGCCGCGCCGCCATGCAGGGCGCGAGCCTGACGCTTTTTGCCAATACCACGTCTATGAAAGACCGGGCGCGCGCCGAGGAGCTCGAGGCGGCGTGTGATGAGCTGCTGGATACGTGGCTGCCGCGCGCCGATGCGCTGGCGCGCCGTGCCGCCGACGCCGCAAGGAAGAGGGGATAGCCATGGCCGTGCTGCTTAAAGGCGCTCCCGTTGCCCGCGCTTTGACTGAGGATCTCGCTGCTCGCTGCGCGGCTTTGCGCGAGCGCGGCATTGTTCCGACGCTTGCTGTCGTGCGTGTGGGCGAGCGCGAGGACGATCTATCCTACGAGCGTGGCGCCCTCAAGCGCTGCGAAAAAGTGGGGATTGAGGCTCGTCGCGTTTTGCTTTCTGCCGATGTTTCGCAGGACGAGCTGTTGACGGCCATCGAGGACATTAACGCCGACCCAGCTGTCCATGGCTGTCTGATGTTCCGCCCGCTGCCCGCCGGCCTTGACGAGGATGCAGTTGCCGCAGCACTCGATCCTGCCAAGGACGTTGACTCCATGACGCCGGCTTCGCTGCTCACCACGCTTTCGGGGCGCGGCGAGGGTTTTGCCCCCTGCACAGCCGAAGCCGTGCTTGCTTTGCTTGATCATTACGGCGTTGAGCTGGATGGGGCCAAGGTCGCGGTCGTTGGTCGGTCGCTGGTGATTGGCCGTCCCGTTGCCGCCTTGCTTACGGCTCGCAATGCCACCGTGACGACGTGCCATACGCATACGCGCGACCTTGCTGCCGAGTGCCGTGCTGCCGACATTGTTGTTGCCGCGGTTGGACGTGCGCGCACGATTGGCGCGGATGCGGTTCGCGAGGGCCAGACGATCATCGATGTTGGCATTAACTGGGATGAGGACGCTGGCAAGCTGGTGGGTGACGTCGATTTTGTTGCCGCGGAGCCGATCGTTGGCGCAATTACTCCCGTGCCGGGTGGCGTGGGCGCTGTAACGACGGCGATTCTCGCTAAACACGTGATTGAGGCGTCGGAGCGCGCATCGAAATAGGCGTTTTGGGCTGTTTGAGGGGTTAGCGATATACCACGTGGTCTAAAAACGTCAAATATGAGTACTGTTGCCAAGATAGTCACATATGTTTTATGTCTTTTGGGCTCCCTAGCGATATTTATTCTCGCTAGGGAGCCCATTTTATTGAACCTATGGGGAATAACGTTGTCCTACTTTTGGACAAATGGGGATTTTCGGCACCTATTACAAGGAAATTTGCTGCTACTAAATTGGTGACAGTACTCATATTTGGCATTTTTTGACCACAGGGGTTGCCAGCGCCGTGGTTTCGCCCTTTCTGCGGCGAAGCGATACACTGTTATCGTTTGATTTCTTCGCTCAAGGAGGATGCGCATGCCGTGCACAACGATTTTGGTTGGTAAGAACGCGAGCTACGACGGGTCGACCCTTGTCGCCCGCAACGAGGACTCGTCCAACGGGGTGTTTGAGCCCAAGCGCATGTGCGTGGTGCATCCCGACGAGCAGCCGCGTGTCTACACGAGTGTCCTGAGCCACCTAGCCATTGAGCTGCCCGACAATCCCATGCGTTACACAAGCGTCCCTGACGTTATCCCGGGCCACGGCATCTGGGCCGAGGCCGGCTTCAACGAGCTCAACGTTGGCATGTCTGCAACCGAGACGCTTACCACCAACGAGCGCGTCCGTGGCGCCGATCCGCTTGTCGACTACGTGCCCGCCAAGGGCAACGAGGGTGAGGACGGCTATGTGCCGGCGCAGTCTGGTGGCCTGGGCGAGGAGGACATGGTGACCCTGGTCCTGCCGTACGCTAAGTCTGCCCGCGATGGCGTTCGTATCCTGGGCGACCTGCTCGAGCGCTACGGCACCTACGAGAACAACGGCATCGCCTTTAGCGACGTGGACGAGATCTGGTGGCTCGAGACCATCGGCGGTCACCACTGGATTGCCAAGCGTGTGCCTGATGACGCCTATGTGACCATGCCCAATCAGCTGGGTATCGACAGCTTTGACCTGGATGACGCCGAGGGCGCCCAGGTCAACCACATGTGCTCTGCCGACCTGCGCTCCTGGATGGCCGAGTGGCATCTGGACCTGACGCTGGGCGTTGAGGGCGACGGTCCGGCTGTGGTCTTTAACCCGCGCGAGGCCTTTGGCTCGCACAGCGACAGCGATCATGTCTACAACACGCCGCGCGCGTGGTACATGCAGCGCTGCCTCAACCCCAGCGATGTGTGGGACGGCCCCGACGCCGACTACACGCCCGAGAGCGACGATATCCCCTGGAGCCGCGTGCCCGAGCGCAAGGTGACCATCGAGGACATTAAGTATGTGCTTTCGAGCCACTACCAGGGCACGGAGTACGACTGCTACGGCAGCAAGGGCACGCCTGCCACGCGTGGCGCTTATCGCCCCATCGGCATCAACCGCAACAGCCAGCTCGCCGTGTTGCAGCTGCGCCCCTATGCGCAGCCGGCCTATCGCGCCGTGCAGTGGATGGCCTTTGGTTCCAACTCGTTTAACGCGCTGGTTCCGCTGTACGCCAACGTCGAGACCATGCCCGAGTACTATGCCGATACACAGGCTCGCGTGACGTCCGAAAACTTCTACTGGGCCAACCGCCTGATCGGCGCGCTGGCTGACGTTCGCTTCCATGAGTGCGGCCGCGCCGTGGAGGACTATCAGGAGAAGGTCGGTGGCATGGGCCACAAGCAGATCCATGACGTCGATGCTGCCGCAGCCGTTCTGCCCGAGGCCGAAGTGCCTGCCGAGCTCGCCCGCGCCAACGAGGAGTTTGCCGAGCGCGTGCGGGTGGAGACCGATGCTCTGCTGGGCAAGGTGCTCTACACCACGAGCTGCGCCATGAAGAACTCTTTCGCGATGAACGACAACGTGAGGTAGGGATTTCCCGTCGATCGTATAGCACTAAAACGCTTTGTCGCTTTCGCTCAATCTTGGGTACAAGAACGCCAATGCAGTTGTTTGTGATTGGAGCCAACCATGGTTATGAAACTCGATCAGCTTGTTAACGGTGCCATCAACGTGGGCTTCGGCGCCGCCGCCGTTGCCGTCGAGGGCAGCAAGAAGGTTCTCGACGACCTTAATACCAAGGGTGAGCAGGTGCGCAAGGACGCAGGCGCCCCCGATATCGCCCGCAGCGTGTCCGACATGTTCGAGCAGGCTGGTGGCACTATCTCCGACCTGACCGAGCGTCTGGGCATGCAGGGCGAGACCGCGGCCCAGCGCGTGCTCGACGAACTCATTCTGGCTCGCGTCCGCGTTATGACCGCTCCCGAGCGCACGGCCTTCCTGGCCCATGTGCGCGACATCGTCGATTCGGTCGAGGACAACGTGACCTCGGTGCCCGTCGAGTCCGTTGAGCCCGACGATGCGAAGGATACCGAAGAGGCCGAGTAGCAGCGCAGATGGCAGATTCCACCACCGATTACAACAATCTAGATCCCTTGGGTGACGAGGCGGCGGTTGTCGATGAGGTCGATGCCGCCGTCTCGGGCGCTCGCAAGAAGCCGCGCGCTGTCGATATGGTCCCCGAGGAGCCCGAGGCGATGGCGCCGGATGAGGAATACCAGCTCACGCCGGCGGGTCGCCGCGAGCGCATCGGGCAGATTGTTCGCCTGGTCAAAAAGTACCGCGTGTGGGATAACCTCACGCCGGTTCGTTTGCGCCGCCTGCTCGAGGAACTCGGCCCCATGTTCGTTAAGATGGGGCAGATTCTGGCCAACCGGTCCGAGATTCTGCCGCAACGCTTTTGCGACGAGCTGCGTCGTCTGCGCTCTGACGTGGAGCCGGTGCCGTACGAGGTCGTACTCAGTTGTCTGGAAGAAGAATACGGCCTGCGCCTGGGGGAGATGTTCGATGCGATCGACCCAAATCCGCTTGGTAGTGCATCGCTTGCGCAGGTGCATCGCGCCCGCCTGGTGACGGGCGAGGACGTGGCCGTTAAGGTGCAGCGCCCAGGTGCGCAGCAGGTTATGGCACAGGACATCGATATCATCCGCTCGGTGGTGCGTATCGTTTCCAAGTTCGTCAACACCGATCAGTTTGTGGACCTGCACGGCGTGGTCGAGGAGCTGTGGACCTCGTTTCGCGAAGAGACCAACTTTTTGGCCGAGGCAAAAAACCTCAACGACTTCTACGAGTTCCACAAGAGCGTTCATGGCGTGACGTGCCCTAAATCCTATCTGGACCTGTGCACCGAGCACGTGGTGGTTATGGACTACGTCGACGGCATTTCGATCGCCGATCCTGAACGCTTGGTGGCCGAGGGCTATGACTTGGAAAAGATCGGTGCCGCGATTGTCGAGGACTACTCGACGCAGGTGCTCGATGACGGCTTTTTCCATGCCGACCCGCATGCGGGAAACATCATCCTCAAGGACGGCATCGTTTACTTTATCGACTTGGGCATGGTCGGACGCATGTCGAGCCACGATCGTGGCATCGTTAAGGACATGATTTTCGCCGTGGCCGAGGGCGACGTGCCCAAGCTCAAGGATTCGCTCATGCGCTTCGCCGTGACGCGTGGCGACTCGGCCGAGCTCGATCATTCAGCGTTTTTGTCCGATCTTGACTTTATCGTGGCTGACTTTGCGGGCCTTGACCTGAAGGATCTGGATATCGGCGAGTTTTTGACCTCGCTGTTAAACCTCGCGCGTAAGAATGACGTTGAGCTGCCGAGCGTGGTGACGATGTTCGCGCGCGGCATGGTGACGCTCGAGGGTTTGCTGACCGAGTACATGCCCAACGTCAACATGATCCAGATCATCCAGACGCATATTAAAAACGAGAAAAGCACCTATGCGCGCGTGCGCGATATGGGGAGCGATCTTGCCGCGAGCAGCTATCGCGCGGTGAAGGGCTCGCTCGAGGCGGCCGAGTATCTGGGCCTGGCCTCGCGCATGCTCACGCGCGGCCAGCTTAAGGTGAACACGCAGATCATGAGCAGCGATAAGGCGCTGCGACAGCTGGGTGGAATTATCGACCGCATGTCGATGGCAATTGTGATTGCCGGCCTGTTTATCGGTTCGTCGGTGGTGTACTACGCGCGCATCGAGCCGGTTGTGTTTGGTATCCCGGTCATTGGCTTTTTGGGTTACGTGAGCGCGCTGGTGCTGGCGCTTATGCTGGGCCGCAATATCTGGCTCAACAGTCACGGCGGCAAGCACTAGAGGCTGCGACTGTCACCGCATTTTCCTATCGCAAACAATAGCTTTTACCTTGGGCTTCGCCTGCGTGCGAGGCCCTTTTGCGTGATAGCATATTGACAGTAATAATAGATGGCCTAGATGGTGGTGCGGAGACGCACGAATGCGCGGTTTTCCTGCGCGTTTGGGAGAATCGGGGTGCAAGTCCCCGGCTGTACCAGTAACCGTAATTCCTCTTGGCTCGGGATGTTCGCGTCGCAGATCGGACGGCGCGCCTGAGCCGTTAAGGTTAAGTCGGATCGCCTCCCATCTTGCATGCGGCTGCGGCGTATGCCGCCGGTGTGCATAGGGCTCTGGAGGGAAAGGGGACCCCGATGGGGGAGCTCGAGCGCAACATGCGCGATGACGTGGGGCAGCCTCAAGGCAACGCTTCAAGTACAGACAATGGGGGACAAATGGATATGTTTGAGGACGAGCGCGAGCGCGCCTCGTTGCATCGCCGTGGCGCGATTGCACGCGGTGTAGCCAAGCGCTGCCTGGTGGCATTCCTGGCCTTCGCGATGGTCTTTGGCACCACGCCGGCTCAGCTGTGGGCCGAGGGCGCCGAGGGCATTGCCGAGGCTGTGGCTCAGGCTGCGACGCCGAGTGAGGGCGCGGGGGCCGCGGGCGGTACTGCCGACCAGGGCAAGGCCGAGGTTTCGGATTCCGGGAGCGCGCCTGCAGCTAGTGCCGACACAACAGAGGCAGCAACTGGCGACGAAGGCTCGGCGACGGGGGAGAGCCCTGCCACGAGTGAGCAGTCTTCGACGGCGCCCGCTGGCCAAGCAGGATCTGCCGCCGCGGCTACCGTTCAGGCAGAGAACCCGACAGAAACCGGCGATGTCGCCAAGAAGCAAGTCGAGGTCTCGTTCTCGATTATCGGCACCGATGCCGACGGCAAGGCTCAGACCTGGGTGGCACCTACGCAGCTCAAGCTCGACGAGGGCTCGACGGCCGCGGATGCCTTCATTAAGCTGCAGGAGAAGACGGGCTTCAAGGCGAAGTACGAACCGAACACGGCATACGGTTTCTACCTCGAAAGCATCACATCCCCGAGCGATGGTCGCGCGCTTGCCTACGATCCGACGACTTATGCTTTCTGGCAGCTGTTTGTCGACGGCGCGTCTTCCTCGGTTGGCGCGAGCGGCGTCAAGCTCACCCAGGGGCAGAAGATTGAGTTTGCCTATACGGCTGGTAGCGCGTCCCCTGTCGTTAAGGACCAGGTTGCCGCAAATGTGACCGTCATTGGTCGCGATGCACAGGGCAAGACTCAGACCTGGGTCGACAACGCGCAGTATGTGGTGACGTCCGGTTCGAGCGCGCTTGACCTTACGAAGGCCGCGCTCGAGGCGAATGATATTGACGCCGTTGCTGCGGGCTCCTTCATTCTGAGTCTTAAGTACAACGGTGTTGAGCTGGGTACGCCCCAAGATTATTCGACCTATTGGCAGCTGTTTATCAACGGCAAGTCGAGCGACTACCCGGCAGACAATGTCACCATTCATGCTGGGGATACCGTTACGTGGTTCTACGGTGGCTGGGGCGACCAGTTGCCCTCCGATTCTGTCCATGCTTCCGTTCAGGTCCTCGGTAAGGACAAGGACGGCAAGCAGCAGGTTTGGGCTTCGACGGGCCAGACGAGCCTCAAGGCAGGCTCCACCGCTAAGGATCTACTTGAGCAGGTCGGCCTTACTCTCGATGCTGGCGAATCGTCTTGGGGCTGGTTCCTCAACGGCATTTATTCGCCCTTCGATGGTAAGTCCTATTGTGGCTATGATGCTGCGACCAATAGCTATTGGCGCTTCTACGTAAAGGGCAAGTCCGACGCAAAGTACAAGTTCGCCGACGTTGGCGCCGGTGCCTACAAGCTCCATGAGGGTGACGCCGTCACCTTTATGTATGCTGGCGACAGCGATGCCCTTCCTGGCCAGGTTCTTGGGTCTGTCGATGTTATCGGTCCCGATGTCAACGGCAACAATACTCGCTGGGGCTCAGCAAGCAATGTTTCCCTGCCCGAAGGCTCTACGGCCCAGGACCTTATTGAGACGGTTCTGAAGGCGAAGGGCATTGATTACAAGGCCTCCCAGAGTGGTGCATACTGGTCCATTACTTCGCCGTTCGAAGGCAGGGCGTACGGCCATGATGGTGCGACCAATAAATATTGGCACCTGTATATCAACGGAAAGCCCTCATCTCTCTGCGCCAACCAGGTCACGCTCACGAGCGGCGACAAGGTTACGTTTGCCTATACGACCGATGGTGCGCCCATGCCCGATCCCGACAAGATTGTCGTGGACCCGAGTGCGACGACTCCTGATTGGGATGCCGAGTGGGCTGGCTACGGCAACAGTGGCAACGGTTCGACCGTAACGGATGCCAAGACGCCTGCGCAGGCCGCCGGTCTTAAGTGGGCCTTCGATTGGAAGGCCGAGTCTGGTCAGCAGTATGCCAACTGCAGCGAACCTGTCATCGCTAACGGCTTTGTGTACATCGCGACCGAGAATGAGCTCATTAAGATCGATTCGTCCACGGGCAAAAAGGTTGCCTCTGCGCCGCTTGCCTCCAAGGTGAGCTATACCTCTCGTCCGATCTATACCAATGGCCTTATCATCGTTCCGCTCAACGGCGGTGCGGCCCAGGCGATTACTGCAGACAAGCTGATCTGCAAGTGGCTGACGCCTGGTTTGACGGACTTGACGCAGAGCTCCTGCACTGTCGTTTCGGACGGCGAATACGTCTATGTAGGCTCGGTCGATATTTCGTATGACGAGAATTACAACGCGACCTACGGCAACGGCTCCTTTGCGCGCATTAAGATTGCCACGGGCGAAGTTTCTTGGCAGAACATCGACCCTGCCGAGGGCTATTACTGGACTGGTGCGGCTTTGACAGATAAGTATGCCATCGTTCCTACGAGCGCGGGTACGCTTAAGTGCATTGATAAGACGACGGGCGATGTCGTTTCGACCATGAAGCTCGGCGCTCTCGCGAACGCCGACTGTGTCGCCGATCCGTCCAATGGTTCGACCTTCTATCAGATGACGCACGACGGAAAGCTCCATGTGATTTCGCTTTCGGCGAAGGGCGTGCTGAGTGAACAGAATACGGTTGATCTGGGCCTTACGAATAATCTGAGCGCCCCTGCGGTGTCTGGTGACAATCTGATTGTCGGCGGACAGACGGCTACTGGCTCTGCTCTGGTTCTCTATAACCTGAAGACGGGTAAGACCACGATGGTCGCTGCTGCCGACGGCAAGGCGCTGCCGGCTGGCCTCAACGGTATTGCTGCTACTCCGCTGGTGAGCGTTCGGGGCGGCAAGACCTATGTGTACTTCACTGTTAACAGCGCGGATAGCAAGGATTACGTCAACTACTCTGCTGGTGGTGGCGTGTATCGCTATACGCTCGGCGATGCAGAGGCGACGCAGATTTATGATGCAGCTGGCCATTACCAGCACTGCGACTCTCCGGTCATTGCCGATGCATCTGGCAACCTGTACTACATCAATGATTCGGGCACGTTGTTTAAGCTTGGAGCTGTCGAGTCTTGGACGGTTGCCTTTAATTCCAACGGCGGGTCTGTTTGCGATACTAAGTTTGTTGCTACGGCCGATGGCAAGCTGGTCAAGCCGGCCGATCCGACGCGCGACGGCTACACTTTCGGCGGTTGGTATGCCGATGAGGCTTGCATGCAGGCGTATGACTTTAGCACGCCGGTGACGGCCGACCTGACGCTGTATGCCAAGTGGACAAAGAATGCCACCAACCCTGGCGGTAATGGCGGCGCTGGTTCCAATGGCGGCAGCGGTTCTGGTACCGGTACTGGTTCCGGCGCTGGCGCTGGCGCGGGTTCTGGCTCCGGCTCGAAGGGCGGCGCTATCGCCCCGGGTCATAAGCCGACGACCAAGACGACGGTGTCGACCAAGACCGAGACCAAGGACAACAAGTCCGACAAGAAGTCCGATTCCAAGTCCGATACGGGTGCTGTTTCCACGACCACTGCTAAGAAGTCCTCTAGTGCTTCCGAGCAGGAGACTGGCACCAATCCGCTCGCCATCGTTGGCATCGCCGCCGGCGTGATTGGCCTCGCGCTCATCGCCGTCTTCGTGCTGACCAAGCGCGGCAAGGGTGACGGTAATGCCCGATAAGCCCAAGGAGACCAGCGGGCAACAGCCCGACTCCTCGTTTATCCAGCTCGATGATCCAAAGCAAAAGGGCGCCGCTTCGGCGGCGTCCACCTCTCGTCGCAAGGCGCTCCTCGGCGTTCTGACTGCTGCATGCACCATTCTGATCGTCGTCTCGCTGGGTTTCGTCCATCCTTCCACAAGCGGTGCCTGGTCCATCGACTGGATCATTCAGACCGTGACGGGGGAGAGCGTCGTCACCAAGGACACCAAGGCGTCTGGCTCGACTACGACTTCGGGCGAGGCCAGTTCCAAGGATTCCAAGTCATCGAATGACGCAAAAGATGAGTTCAAGGGTTCGAACGACGGCAAGGACGATTCCGAGTCTTCGGACAAGGAATCGGACAAAAACTCGGATAGCAAGAAGTCCGAGGACCAGGACGGCAAGAAGTCTGGCGATAAATCCGCTGCCCAGAATACGGGAGCCGGCGATACTTCCAAGGTGTCTGGTGGTGCTTCTTCGGGCGGTGGCCAGTCGTCTAATGGAGCCTCATCCTCTAATGGTGGAAACGCCTCCTCGGGCGGCCAGAGCGGCTCGCAGGAGTCCAACTACGTTACGGTGACGGTTTCGGTCACATCAAGCGCCGTGGGCAATCCTGTGTCTTCTGGTGGCACCTTCACCTTTAACGAGGGCGCTACGGCCTACGATGCCCTGTGCGCGCTGGGCCTTTCTGTCAACGCACATGGCTCGTCGTACGGCACGTATGTCTCCGCGATTGGTGGTCTGGCCGAGAAACAGTACGGCGGTACGAGCGGCTGGATGTACTCCGTCAACGGTGCAACGCCTATGACGGCCTGCAGCAACTACGTTCTCTCCAACGGTGACAACGTGGTTTGGTATTACGTAACAGGCTAGGGGCCTCGACATAGCGCGCCAGACGGGCGGTTCGGACAAACATCCGGGCCGCCCGTTTTTCATGCGAATTGGACTGGGTTGCCGGGGACCTCGACAAATAAAAAACCGGTTGGAATAGGAATTCCAACCGGTTATACATTCAAGCAAATAGTGAATCGACTACGACCGTGCGCCCTCAAGGAAGAAGCGACGGCTAAAGTAGTTGTACCAGGTGACGAGGAACGTTGCGATGGCCTTCATAGCCTGGTAGCCGATGCTCAAAAACGTGACACCCACAAACATGTACAGGTCGTTGAGGCCCAGACCGATCACCGACAGGATGGTGAAGATCGTGAACTCGCGCTTGCGGCTCATGCCCTCGCGATGGTCGAACACGTACTTCATGCTGAGCCAGTAGTTGACCACGACGGACGTGATGAACGAAACCGTGGTGCTCATCAAAAAGTCGAGGTGGAAAAGCTCGACGAGCGCAATGAGCATACCCCAGTCGATGCCAAAGGAGATAAGACCCACGACAGCGAACTTGAGGAACTGCTTGGTATGAGGTTGTGCCAGCGCCTTGCGCACGTAATCACATCCAATGCGTTGATGAATCGAGCAGGGATACTTTAGAGCTTTTGCAAGGGAAACGTAAGGTCTTTGCCAAGAACTATACGAACTCGCCAAATTTTCAAGAGCTAATCCGCAAACGTTGAAAAATTGCCCGTAAACGAGCGGCGCCCACGGACGATACTGCGCT
The DNA here is from genome assembly GCF_003474365.1 of Collinsella sp. AF38-3AC. Taxonomy (NCBI): domain Bacteria; kingdom Bacillati; phylum Actinomycetota; class Coriobacteriia; order Coriobacteriales; family Coriobacteriaceae; genus Collinsella; species Collinsella sp. AF38-3AC. Next base: position 38,673 of record NZ_QROM01000008.1, on the reverse strand, counting down.
GAGTGCGCGTTGTCCGTGGGCGCCGTAATGCTGCAGGGGTGTGGAGCTATTTTGTCTCCTCGCCCTCCAGGAAGATCTTGCGCGTTACAAAGTTGTAGACCATGACCAGTGCGGTAGCGCAAATCTTGGCGATATTGGCCTCGAGGCCCAGACCGGCGTTGAGGGCCAGCACCATGCCGTCGTTGAGCGCCAGGCCAATAACGGACAGCACGACAAAGATGATGAACTCGCGGCGGCGGCTCATGCCCTCCTTGTGTGCAAACACGTACTTCATGCTCGCAACGTAGTTAAAGATGAGCGAGACGATAAAGCCGCTGGTGTTGGCGATCAGGATGTTAAGGCCCAGACCGTAGTGGAGCAGATTCATGATGCCAAAGTCGATGACGGTGGCAATGACGCCGACGACGCCAAACTTCATGATCTGCGCAAGGAGCTTTTGCATGGTACCTGCCTTAGGGTGGCGCCGCTGCGCCGCGGGGATGACAAACTCAGCAAGTTTAGCCAATCCCCGCAAGCGGGGCTAGGCGCGCTTCTCGATAGCACCGTTTCTATATGCATCGAGCAGTTGGCGTAGGTCCTGGATCTGGCTGCGGATCTTGGCGCCGGTATCGGTGTCGCTCACCATGCGGCGACGGTCGGCCTCGTCAAAGCGGTTGGTCTCGCTTTCGATATCGATGTTGCGGGTGAGCGCCTCGGCAACGGTGGTAAAGGCCTGGTGCGACTTGAGGCGGCATCCTCGCGAGCTCGAGATGAGCGTGTAGCCGGCGATGCCCGTTTTGGGATGGTAGGCGCGACAGAAACCGCCGTCGATGACCAGCAGCTTGCCGTTGGCGCGGATGGGCTGCTCGCCCTTGGTGGTTTTAACGGGCGTGTGGCCGTTGATGATGTGACCGGTCGGCGAACATGCCATGGGCGCGACACCAAACTCGCGCATGATGTCGTCGCAGACCGAGGGCGACTTGGTAAGCGTAAAGTACGGGTCCATCGGCTCGACCCAGGTGCTCTTATCGGCGATATAGGCGCGCTCAAAGGTACGCACCAGGCGTCCGCTGGCGGGCGAATTAAAGCCAATCCACAGGTACCACATCCAGTCGAGAGCATCGCGGTCGCCCACGCGCCAGGCGCGGCGGGCGATATGGTCGCAAAAATCAAAATAATCGCGGCCGGCGTGCCAGGTGCCCAGACAGTTCATGCTGCCAAAGGTGCCGTCTTCGTTGAGCGGTACGCAGCCGTGGAACAGCAGATTCCCGTTGGCGACCTTGTACATCGAGCCGTGGGAATAGAGGAAATCGATATGGCGATGCAGGTGATCGGCGGTGACAAACTCGGACACGAGCTTGTCGATGATGTGCTGCTCTTGGGGCGTGAGCGAATAGGGGTCCGCCGGGTCGACGGTGGGGAAGTCATTGGTCGTGAGCTGCCATACGCTGCCGTCGGCGAGCGTGACCGTGCCGGTGTCGTGATCGATCTTGTCGAGCAGCAGGCGGTCGACCATATCGAACTCGGGGTGGCGCTGGATAATCTGACCCTCGAGCTTAAAGAGCAGCACATTGATGGCTTTGATGAGCGGGCTGATGGACTCGTCGGCGGTATAGGTGGCGTCGGCGAAGGCGACGAGCTCACGCAGCGAGATGCCGTAGTCGTTCTCGAGGATTTCGTAGTTGTCGTAGCGCAGGTTGTTGCGCAGCACCGTGGCGATGCAGGCGGGCTCGCCGGCTGCGGCGCCCATCCACAGCAGGTCGTGGTTGCCCCACTGGATGTCGAGTGAATGGTAGGTGAGCAGGCGGTCCATAATCTTGGCAGCGCCGCCGCCACGGTCGAAGATATCGCCCACCAGGTGCAGGTGGTCGACAGCCAGGCGCTTGATGAGCGAGGCAAGCGACTCGATAAAGTCGTCGGCGCTGGCGGTCTCCAGGATGGACTCCACGATGCGCTCGTGATAGCGCACGCGATAGTTGTTCTCGTCCGGGTGCGTGTGCAACAACTCGTCGATGATATAGGCGTAATCGCGTGGGATGGCCTTACGCACCTTGGAGCGCGTATAGCGGCTCGAAAGCGAGCGAGCGACCATAATGAGCTGGTCGAGCATTGTCTTGTACCAGGTGGGGGAATCCTCGTGCTGGCTGCGGACCAGCTTGATCTTCTCGCGCGGGTAGTAGATGAGCGTGCACAGCTCACCCTTTTCGTCAAAGGAGAGCGTTTCGCCAAAGATCTCGTCGACATGCTCGCGCACGACGCCCGAGCAGTTGTTGAGGATGTGCATAAAGGCTTCGTACTCGCCGTGCACGTCGCTCATAAAATGTTCGGTGCCCTTGGGTAGGTTGAGGATGGCCGAGAGGTTGATGATCTCGGTGAACGCGGATTGCTCGGTGGGGAACTGTCTCGACAGCAGGCGCAGATACTTAAAGTCTTGCGGATTGCGATCGAATGCGACCATGAAACACCTTCCGATGTGGTTGGTAAAACTGATAAACAGCGTCAAATGTTTATCAGTATGCGCCGCTTTTGTTTCGATTGGGGATAGACGGCCGAATTGTTGGCCGAACGGTTTGATAAATCGATTTAGTTGAGGTAGATATGGCGGTTGGGTGGAGACGTAGGGTCGTTTTTACAGACGCATGCCGCTGGGGTCGATAGAGATGATGACGGTAAAGATGTTCACTACCTCTGGCTCTATTTGGTAAATAGTGAACATATGTACCGTATGTAGGCTCACTGTGCGATAATTTGCGCAGCAATGAGTAAGGAGCCTCATATGAGTGATTTTGTCCTGACCTGTGAATCTGCCGCCGACCGAACTCGGGAGTTCTTTGCGTCGCGCAATATCCCTGTCGTGTGTTTTCATTACGAGATCGACGATGTTGTCTATACGGACGATCTGTATCAGTCAATTACGCCGGACGAGTTTTTTGCCCAGATTGCCGCGGGTGCCATGCCCAAGACGTCTCAGGTGAGCGTGGGTGAGTATGAGGAGTTTTGGGAGCCGATTGTTGCCGAGGGTAAAGACGTGCTGCACCTGACGTTGTCGTCGGGTATTTCGGGCACGTATGGATCGGCCTGCGTTGCGGCACAGATGCTCGCGGATCGCTATCCTCAGGGCGGCAAGGTGCGCGTCATCGATTCGCTGGCGGCGTCTTCGGGCTTTGGCCTGTTGCTGGAATATGCCGCCGACGTGCGCGATAGCGGGGCTTCACTCGATGAGACGGCTGCCTGGATCGAGGAGCACAAGCTCAACCTGCACCACTGGTTCTTCTCGACCGATCTGTCGAGCTACCTGCGCGGCGGTCGCATTTCGGCTGCGAGCGCGATCATCGGCACGGCGCTTAAGATTTGCCCACTTATGACGGTCGATTGCGAAGGTAGGCTGTCGCCACGTGAAAAGATACGCACTAAGAAGCGCGCGATTTCCGAGATGGCTAAGACCATGTTGGCACACGTGCAGGACGGTGCGGATTATTCGGGTAAGTGCATCATGTCGCACTCGGCGTGCCGAGAGGATGCCGAGGCAGTTGCGGCTCTGATTGAGGAACAGGTTCCGCAGCTCAAAGGCAAGATTGAGATCAACAGTATCGGTGCTCTGATTGGTTCGCACACCGGGCCTGGTACGGTGGCGCTCTTCTTTATGGGCGACAAGCGCGTGGATTAATTTGCCCCATCACGTCGCCGCATGATTGCTCAAACGAAAACGGCCCGCCTCACGTTTGTGGGGCGGGCCAAGTTGTTTTGCTAGCGTTTCTTTCCGCGGAAGAAAAAGCCGTGTAGTGACGGCTTGAGGCCGCGGTTGGCGCGACGTTCCTCAACGCGCTCGTGGATCGAGGCGACGCGCTCGATGACCTCGTCGGGAATTGGCACGTCGGGATTCATATTCTCGACCTGACTGACCTCGGCGGCGGCGACCTGATCAATAATGGGTACATTTTCGCGCGAAATAACGGGCGTGGCGTCTTCCTTCATCTTGCGATAACGCTGCATCATGTCGGTCTGTAGCTGTTGTGCCGAAGGCGGCGTCCAGATGATGGCGTTGGCGCCGGCGGCGATGGTCTCGCGAATGCTTTCGGGCGTCTTGCCGCCCGGCGCGATGAGCGGCAGGTTGGGATAGTGCTCGCGCAGCTCGCGCAGGACCTGCGGCGTGTTCTTACCGGCTGCGATGTTGAGGATCTTGGCGCCGGCGCGCACTTTGGCGTGAGCATCGTCGTCGCAACGAACGACCGTGGCGATGACGGGGATGTCGGCGATGTTAGTGATGTGCTCGACCATCTCGGCGGTGGCGGGGGAGTTGACCACGCAGCCCGCCGCGCCCTGCATCTCGGAGACGGCTGCCATCTGCACGGAGCGCTTGCCGGTGGTGGTGCCACCGCCCACGCCTACAAAGACCGGGCACTCGGCGACGGTCAGCAGCGCCTGCGTAATGGCGGGCTGCGGCGTGAAAGGGTAGACCGCAAAGACAGCATCGGCATTGGAGTTGCGGATAACCGCGACATCGGTGGTGTAAATGAGTGACTTGATGCGGCGGCCAAAGAGCGTAAAGCCGCTGGCCTCCTCGATCTCATCGGGCATGCGGAGGGCCGCCTTGCGCAGACGCCCGTCGATGGGCAGCGGCTCCATGGGCAAAAGGCCATTGGGAGTTACGGCTACCTGGGGCTCGGTAAATTCGTCCGCAAGCTCGACCTCGGAAAAATCGACCGAGGCGACGATGTCCTCGTGAACCTCGGCGGGAACATCGATGGGGGCTTGGTCGTTTGTCGCGGTGGGCGTGTCGAAGGAGCTGGTGCCGACGAAGGCGTCGACGCGCTCGTTTAGATCGTTGAGGGTATCCATGGAGGCTCGATTCTATGTGATGACGGCCGGCAGGGTGCCGGCAGCGCTGTGCTTGCTAAATCGTTTGACGAGTTGATTTTTCCCCGCCGCGTCATCCGTTAGACCGAAGGGCCGGCGAACGTGAAGGAGCTGTGGTGGCGGGAATCGAGGTGCTATCTTGAAAGTCCCGTATGCAAAAGAAAGGTGACGCGGTATGGAATTCTCGGCAATGTTGGGCTCGATTGGCCTGTGTGTGGGCGCAATCGTTGCCGCCGCGGTCATCTACTTTGTGGTCACGGCCATTAAGGGTAAAAGGGCCGAACGCAAGGAGCGCGCGATGCTTAAACAGCATCGCGACCAGCAGGGCAAACGCGCACGGAGATAGCTTGTTGAGTTTTGGATCCGCGCGCTAGCTGCGTTTTCGGATCAGGGCAATGTAGAAGCCCTCAAAGTCGCGGCTAGGCGGAATGGTGAGCGTGCCGGGCATACCGTTGGCGACGGACGAGACATGGCCGGCGGCGATGGCCTCGGTGAGGGCGTTGGACTCGATACGTGGCTCCTTACCAGCTTCCTGGGCGCGGCGTGCCTCACTTTCGCTTGGCGTGCCGTCGAGGGGGATGAGCTCGCAGTCCATATGCTTGTCGAGGGCCTCTTGCAGGGCATCCTCGTTTTCCTGCGGCAAGATCGAACAGGTTGAATAGACCAGCGTGCCACCCGGTTTGAGGGCCCCCAAGGCGCGGTCCAGAAGCGCGCGCTGCGAGCGGGCGCATTTGTTGAGCAACTGCTCGGTGAGGCCGCGTAGGCTCTTTTCGTTGTCGCTGATAACGGTGCCCGTGCCGGTGCAGGGGGCGTCGAGCAGGATACGGTCAAAGCGGAAGAACTCGTCAAGCTCGCGCGCGTCAATGCGCATGACAGGCACGTTTTTGGCGCCTTGGCGGCCCAAGTTGGCCTCAAGCTTTTCGGCGCGGGGAATGCTCATCTCGCAGGCCGTGAGGTGTGCCTGTCCCTGGGTGAGGGCGGCGATCTGCGTCGTCTTGCCGCCAGGGGCTGCGCACATGTCCAGGATGTCCTCGCCTGCCTGGGCGCCCAGGACCAACGGCGGCATCATGGACGACAGGCTCTGCAGATAGATTTTGCCGTCGCGGTAGATGTCGAGGTCCCACAGATCGGATACCTGAGCCTCGGGCAGGATAAAGGCGTCTGGGTACCAGGCGACGGGGTTGTGGGCGATGCCGGCTGCGTCGAGCGCCGCAGCGATGTCCTCGGCTGTTGCCTTGAGCGTGTTGGCGCGCAGCGTGACCGGGCGTGCGGCTGCGGCGCCAAAGCCTTCGATCATGAGGTCGGCATCGGCGGGCGCATAGGCGCCGGCGACCGTGTCGACCATAAAGCGCGGCAGGTCGACGGCGGAGGGTTGGGTGGCAAGCTGGTCGGAAAGCTCGGTGGCAGCAAACTGCCTAAGCTTGAGCTCAGGCTTAACCTGCTTTTTCTGCTTACGACGACGCGGCTTAGACATCCGTCTTTCCTTCCTGCTCCACTCAAGTAGTCAATTTGGGACGGGGCTTTTTTAGCTATCCCGTCTGTTTTGGCAAGCGCTGCAGCCAAGGATGGGACGGGTAGCTAAAAAAGCCCCGTCCCAGATTGACTACTGCGCCTTGCCGGTTGTCTAGTACTGGCTCTCGTGCTTGCTGAAGAAGTCGAAGCGCGGGGGCAGCGGCTTCACGCGGTGCTCGCCGGGCTTCTCGCCCAGGCTCTCCACAAACTCGTCCGTGGAGGCAAAGATGTTATCCCAGCTAAAGAAGGCGACCGGGTCGACGTCGAAGTACTCGCAGATGAGCTCGCAGCCGGCCGGCACAATGCCGTGCATGAGGACGGTCGCCACGCGCAGCTCGGTAAAGGCGTCGATGAGGGCCTGCGTCATGGCGGCGTTGGCCTCGGCGCCCTCGAGCTTGTTGGCGGCCTTGGAGGCGTCGCTCCAGCGCTTGTTGGCGGCACGCAGGTAGTCGTCGCACACGGCGAGCGCGCGGTGTGTCTCGAACTTGTACATGGCCTGCTCAAAGGCAAGGGCGGCCTGCTCGGCAGCCTCGACCACGGCGGCAGAGGCCGCGCCGGCAGGAATGCAGCCGTTGCGATAGGGGCTCTCGTCGCCTTCCTTGACGGCAACGCCGTAGAAGCAGCTGCGGGCCAGGCGGTTGAACACGCCGGTCAGCAGCGCGCTCTCCTTAAGGGCCGGGTCGATAACGCGCTTATCGTCGCAGGCGCGCACCTCGTTGCCGTCCTTGTCCTTGCCGGTCACGCGCGTGTCGTATGCCTTGGGGCTAAAGCTCACCGGCTTCTCGGACAGGCCGAGCGACAGCCAATGCGCGCGCATCTGCTCGCAGGTGTAGTGGTTGAGCAGATCGTCTGCCGGCGGGGGAGGCGTCTGCGAGGACGAGCTGGCCTTTTTGCCCATGTAGAGCAGGTGGTAGCAGGCACTGACGGTGCTCTGCGTGAGGTCCCAACCCAGGGCCTCCCACATGGCGGTCTGCGCGATGCAGTAGAAGTAGATGTTGTCCTGACCGATGAACTGGTAGATCTGAGCGTCGTCAGAGCACCACCAGTCGCGCCAGTCGAGCGAGCTGTGCTGGTAGGTGGGCACGGGGACCTGCGTGGAATCGGCGGCTGGCTCGCCCATGAGGGCGGCATCCTGGGCGGCAACGCCCTCGGTCACGCCGGCGGCTTTGGCATCGCGCGCGAGCACGGTACGCGTATAGCTGATGGGCGCCCACAGGCTCTCGGGCCAGCACCAGCAGGTGACGTCGGAGACGCCATCGACCTCGGGCACCGGAACGCCCCAGTCGATGTTGCCGGTGATGCGGAAGGGCACGAGCGCCTTGCCGCTGCGGAAGCGCACGCCACCGTTGGCGAGCACTGCGTGGGCATCGTCGCGCTCCTTCCAGCTGGGGAAGGTGACGGTAAAGCTGCTCTTGTTGCCCTCGGGCTCCAGCACGGTGTGCTCGGGAAGCTGATCCTCGACGGCATCGAAGGCCTCGCGGAACTTATTCTGAATGTAGAGCTGAGCCGGCAGCAGCCACTCTTCCATGGTTTTGGAGACCACGGAGCGAACCTGCGGGTTCTGGGCGAGCTTGGCGGTATAGGTCTTCATAAAGTCGAGGTAGGCCGGCAGGTCAAAGTAGAGGTTGTCGACCGGGCGCAGCTCGGGCACCTCGCCGGTGAGCTGGCTCTTGGGCGCGATGAGTTCCTCGGGCTCAAACTGGTGGCCCAGGTCGCACTCGTCGGCATAGGCCTTCTCGGACTTGCAGCCCTGAATGGGGCAGCGGCCGATCACCTGGCGGCCGTTGAGGAACGTGCCGGCCTTGGCGTCGTAGAACTGCAGCGTGGAGCGCTTGGAGATGGTGCCCTGCTCGTGCAGGCGCTCGATAATCTCGGCGGTAACCTCGTTGTGAATCTGCGCGGCAGGCTCAAGACCCGAGCCGCCGTAGATATCGCAGCTGATGTTGTAGTTGTTGAGGGTCGCGGCCTGGCGGGAGTGATTGGACTCGACGTACTCGGCGATGGACTTGTCGTAGCCTTCGTTCTCCTTGAGCTTGCGGTAGCTCTCCATGATGGGCGAGCCGTAGCAGTCGGTGCCCGAGGTGAAGATGACGTTCTCGCTGCCCAGGCGGTCGCGCAGGAAGCGGGCGAAGAAGTCGGCCGGGACAAAGACGCCGCCGACGTGGCCAAAGTGCAGGCCCTTGTTGCCGTAGGGCTCGCCAGCGGTAACGATGGCGCGGCGCGGCCAGCTGGGACGGTCGTTCATGGAGTATTTAGATGCCATGGGACTCCTTCGCATAGGTGAAAGCGCGGCCGGCGCAAGGCCTGGCGGCGCGGTGGTCAATTCGTGCATATCGTTCGACATTATCGCACATGCGGGTAGGTGCGTGGCAGGGGCGCTATCCTAAGATGCTATGAATGAGATTTCCAACATACATGCGTTTGAGGACGAGGATTTTCTGCACGCCTGCTTCGTGTGGGGGATGGCCGTGCTTGGCGTATTTGCCGTGTGCTTGGTGCCGGTGTTTATGCTGCTGGGCGGGCCTGCGGACTTGGATGCGGCTGAAGCGGGCGGCTGGACGGGAGTCGTGGGCTGGATAGTCGGCTTAGCTGCGGTTTCGGCGGCGGCATTTGCCGTGCACGAGCTGTTACACGCCGCGTTTTTTAAGCTGTTGGCGCCTGCGGGCGCGCATGTGACCTTTGGGGCGAATCGCGAGACGGCGATGATCTACGCCTGTGCCGAGGGCGTTGTGTATTCGCGCCGGCGCTACATTGCCATTTGCCTGGCGCCCACGGTGATCCTGACGGCGGCGTTTGCCTTGGGGTTAGCATTTTCGGGCTATCCGCTGCTGTGCTACCTGGCGGCTGGCCTGCATTTGTCGGGCTGTGTGGGCGACTGGTATTACGTGTGGACCATTTTGCGCGACCGCCGCATTGCCGCCTGCGAGGACACGTCCTTTGGCGTACGCTTTTTCGCAAAGTAGTCTTTTTGGGACGGGGCTATTTTGACTACTTTCCTGTTGATGCAGATATCTTGGAACTGCTTTACATCAAAAGTAGTCAAAATTGCCCCGTCCCAAAAAGACTACCCTGGGCAAAGATTGGGAGGAGATGTCCATGAAGCCGTTGTTGCTGCATGCTTGCTGCGCGCCGTGCTCGCTTGAGCCGGTTCGCCTGCTGCGCGAGGAGGGGTTTGAGCCCACGATCTGCTGGACTAACCCCAATATTCAGCCGCACGATGAATGGCGGCGGCGTCTGGACGAGCTGCGCCGGTGGTGTGCCGACGGCGACATCGAGCTTATCGAGGCCGGAGAGGACCGTGAGCGCTGGGAGGCCGGCGTGGCCCCGCTGGGCGCCGATCGGCCCCGTCGCTGTCGCACGTGCTATGCCCTACGCCTGGCCGAGGCATGCCGTGTGGCTCAGGAGCGCGGGTTTGAATATGTAGGCACGACGCTCGCTGTCTCGCCCTATCAGCTGTTCGAAACGTGCAATGATGTGCTCGAGCGCCTGGCTGCCGCCCGCGGGCTCACGCCGGTGATTCGCGATTTTCGCCCGTATTATCCCGAGGCCACGCGTCGTTCGCGCGAGCTGGGCATGTATCGGCAGAACTACTGTGGCTGCCGCTTTTCGGCCGTCGAGGCGGCCATGGACCGCGCCCGCATCCGTGACGAGCGCAAAGCTTCCAAATAGTAGTTCTTTTGAGCTGGCAGCCTGCTAGGATGTAGAGCGGACTTTAGCTATATAAGGAGAATCCGACGTGTCTATGCGTACTGATGATTTTGACTATAACCTGCCCGAAGAGCTCATCGCCCAGGCTCCTGCCGAGCCGCGTGACTCCTGCCGCCTGCTGGTGGTGAATCGCAAGGGATCTGAGGCGGGAACGCCGCTGGAGCACGGCGGTACCGTTGAGCACCGTATCTTCCGTGACATCATCGACTATATCGAGCCGGGCGACGTACTCGTCATCAATCAGACGCGCGTGATGCCGGCCCGTCTGATCGGTCGCAAGGCGGGCTCGGGCGGCGTGGTGGAGACGCTGCTGCTTAAGCGCCGCGAGGACGTGGATCCACTGGGCCACGTGTGGGAGTGCCTGGTTAAGCCTGGCAAGCGTCTGAAGCCCGGCGCTCAGATTGAGTATCGTGCCGGTGGCGCCCATGCGCCCGAGGGGGCTCCCGTGGTGCTGACGGCCGAGGTCGTCGACTTTGTTACCGATAGCCGCGGCGGACGCCTGGTGCGATTTGAGCCGGCCGGTTGCAATGCCGCCGGCGACCCGCGCACGCTCGACGAGGCCATCCATGCTGCCGGCCACGTGCCGCTGCCGCCCTACATTACCGATTACGAGGGCGATCCCGAGAAGTACCAGACCGTCTATGCCATGAAGGAGGAGCACTCGGCTGCCGCCCCCACGGCGGGCCTGCACTTTACCCCCGAGCTCATGGCTGCTATCGAGGCCAAGGGTGCGAAGTTCGCCGCTGTCGAGCTCGAGGTGGGCATCGATACCTTCCGTCTGGTGGAGGAGGACGACCCCACGCAGCACGTCATGCACACCGAGCGCTACCACGTGTCGCAGGAGGTTGTCGACGCCGTGCACAAGGCCAAGGCCGAGGGTCATCGTGTGATTGCCGTCGGCACCACCGCAGTGCGTTCGCTCGAAAGCGCCTTTGATGCGGATGCCCCGGTGTTCGATCCGGCTGTGACGGCGCGCTATTTTGAAGGCCGCGAGGACGGCGCCGACACGCTCGGCCGCGGTGACATCGTGGTGCGCGAGAATGCGACGACACAGCTCTACCTCATGCCCGGCTCGACCTATCACGTGGTCGACGCGCTGATCACGAACTTTCACGTGCCGCGCTCTACGCTCATGATGCTCGTGAGCGCGCTTGCCTCCCGCGACCAGATCATGGATGCCTACGCCGCCGCCATCGAGGAGCGTTACCGCTTCTTCAGCTTTGGCGACGCGATGCTCATTTGTTAGTTACGCGGTTCTACGAACCGCGTAACCACCTGACGCTGCCAAAGCATCGGCCTTGCCTTGGCTGTCAATGTGGCACTCATTGGGGACGTACTTAAATGAGTACCTGCGGAATGAGAGTGGATAATCTCCCGTTTTTGGCCCTTCTGCGGGCTCAAAGTGGGAGATTATCCACTCTCATCATTGATTAGTCGTTGGGGACGTTCTTGTTTGACTGGTCGTTTAAGAACGTCCCCAAAGACTACTTGGTGCCCTGCCTACTTGCTTGCGAACAGCCAGACTAGGATGATCACCAGGATTGCGGCGACGATGCAGACGATGGCGCCGGTGAATTTGATGCGGGAGTCGCGGGTACGTTCGCGCACCGCGTCCTCGGCGGCCTCGAGCTGGGCGACTTCTCGCTCGGTCTCGGCGTGCTCGGCTTTGTCTCGGGCCAAGGATCCTGCAAGCGACTCAGTGATCTCTGGGTGGTCGTGCACCTCGGTCGCCTGTTCGATGATCGACTGCGCATGTGCGGCATCTGCTTGGGCATTGGCGATGGTCTGCTCCTGGTCACGGCGTGCCTTGTCCTCGGCAGTGATCTTCTCGCGCAGCTCGCGCTGACGAGTCGCGGCGGCCGTTTTCGCCGTCTGCAGCTCGTCGCGCGCGGCATCGGCTTCGGTCGTCACGGCTTGGTGCGCGCGCTTTGCGTCGGCGATAGGGGCTTGAGCCTGCTCGACGGCCTGCTCGGCTGCGGCAAGCGAGTGCTCAAGGTCGGCGGTGATACGCGGGACATCTTCTTCGGCTTTACGCAGGGCATCTGCCGTGTCGGAGATCTGCATCGAGAGCTCGCTGGTGCGTACCGTATAGTTGGCGGGATTTGCCGAGGGATTGCGTTGCAGCTCGGCATACTCATGACGCAGCGTCTCGAGCTGGGCGCGCGTGGCGTCGACGGTTTGTTGTGCGGCCGCAATGCCGGCGTCTCGCTCGGTCTTCACCTTGTCGCGGATGCGCTTGGAATCCTCAAGACGTCGAACGAGGCGGTTGCCGGTCTCGCGCGAGCTCGCCTCGCGGGCCTCCACGGCGTCGAGCGCGGCCTTCAAGCGGAGTTCAGTCGCGTCATCCTCTGTCTTCATTTGTTCGAGCTGGCCCTTGAGCTCTGTCGCCTTGGCGGCGTGGGCATCACGGTCAATCTCAGCGGCCGCTGCAGTCTTTTGGGCCGTGGCAATCGCCTGGCGCTGGTCGGCGACGATCTGGTCGTAGCGGCCTGCGATATCCTGGCGCGTCTCGAGTTCCTCGGCCTGATCGGCAATGCGCTGCTCAAGTTCGGCCAAGTGGGCGCGGGCGTCGGAAAGTGCCTTTTTCGCGGCGTTCATCTCACGCATGGCCGAGGCGCCCTGGGCGATAAAGGTGCCCACGGCGTTCGCAGTGTTCGAGACAGCGGTCCCCAGATCGCGGCTCGCGGCGGGGGAATGCGGGGCGGTCGGGCGAGCGGTGTCGGCAGCATCCGCATCGGCAGCCTGCGGCGCGGCGATATTGCCGGTACCGCCCTCGACCACAGAAAAGCCTGCTGCGTGCGGATCGACCGCGTCGGCGCCAATCGTGGGGTGCTCGAGCTGCAGAAACGAGGGCATGGTGCTGCCCTGGTCGGCGACCGGAGTCTCGCCGGGCACGAAGGTCGAGGCCGCCTCGGCGGCCTCCTCTTCCTCGGCGTCCACGTCGGCATCGGCGACGGCGTCTTTCATCGCTTTGACAGCATCCATCATGGAGTCCATGACGGCATCGAGCTCTTCTTCCGAAGACACCTCGATGGGGCCCGCCGCCTGTGGTGCGGGTTCCGTGTCAGGTTCGGCATGGCTCAGCTTCGGCCGCTCGCTTTCGTCATGCTCAACAGTATCGTCTGTGTCTGTTGCCTTATCCGCACCGGCGTGCGCATCTGCACCGGCGTGCGCATCGGTGGAGGCGTCGACGCAGGTAGGAGTATCGCAGTCGTCGACGGCGCCTGCTGAATCATCAATATGCTGTTGAGTCTGGGGGTCCAGCTCGTCTGTCATAGGCATGTGCTCCTCATCGTTGTTTGTCACCCTATGATAAAGTTTCGCGCCGACATCCCACGCGCCGCAGCAAAGTTTCAAAACGTGTTCGATGGCTCGATCTGATAACAATAACTCGGCCGCTTTATCCAGTTTTTACTTGACAATCCCTTCGCCGAACGACGTGGTGCCGTTCGCCTACCGCGGTCTTTTATTTTCGCTTGAACACGCTAAAGTTACATTCCAGCTTTTGGCGCGTGAATTTGGATGCGCGCAGTCGGCGGGCGTGTCCGCCGCGATTTGAAAGGACTTTATATGGGACTTTTCACTGGTAAGACCGTAATCGTCACCGGCGGCGGCAAGGCCACGCTTAAGGACGGCTCCGCTGGCTCCATCGGCTACGGCATCGATATCGCATTTGCCAAGGAGGGCGCAAACCTCGTCATTACCGGCCGCAACGTTGCCAAGCTCGAGGCCGCCAAGGAGTCCCTCGAGGCGGAGTACGGCGTCAAGGTGCTGCCTGTTCAGGCCGATGTCTCGGCTGGTCAGGACAACGAGGCCGTCGTGCAGAACGTTATCGACAAGGCGATTGAGGAGTTCGGGCGCATCGACGCCGTCGTCAACAACGCTCAGGCCAGCGCTTCGGGTGTGACCATCGCCGACCACACTATGGACCAGTTCAACCTGGCCATTTACTCTGGCCTGTATGCCACCTACCTGTACATGCAGAAGGCCTATCCGCACCTGAAGGAGACCAAGGGCTCCGTGGTCAACTTTGCCTCGGGCGCCGGCCTGTTTGGCAACTATGGCCAGTGCAGCTATGCTGCCGCCAAGGAGGGCATCCGCGGCCTGACCCGCGTCGCCGCCAATGAGTGGGGTCCCGACGGCATCAACGTCAACATCGTGTGCCCGCTTGCTTGGACCGCTGCGCTCGAGAACTTCCAGGATGCCTATCCCGAGGCGTTCAAGGCCAACGTCCACATGCCGCCGGCGGGCCACTACGGCGACGTCGAGATGGAGATCGGCCGCGTGGTCGTTCAGCTCTGCGGTCCCGACTTTAAGTACATGAACGGCGAGACCGTCACCCTCGAGGGCGGCATGGGTCAGCGGCCGTAGGGTTACGCGGTTTTACCAAACTGCGTAACAGCTCGACGCTGCGCGGGCCGCATTTGGACAATCTGACGTTCAACTTCAAGGGCGCGACCAGAAGGTCAGCGCCCTTTCGTTTCACGTCACCTTGCCTCAAATGCGGCCCGCTCGCTGACTTATGCTCAACCTGCGGCGCCATTTTGCTTGAAGGCACCTTGCTCACTTTGGCGGGTTTTCGCTGGATGTAGTCGTTGGGGACGTTCTTAAATGACTAGTCGAAAGGGACGCTCTTGCCGGCACTTGGGGACAGTCCCTGAGTGCCGGCAGATTGGGGCACTCCTTTGTCAGGCTGCCCTGAAGACTGTCCCCAACAGCTAGTCGTTTAAGAACGTCCCCAACGACTAGTCGTTTAATGCACCAGTTTCTGTCGAGTCGGTGCTTCTTGCGGGTTGCCCGTATAATGGTTTGCGTATGAGCCGCAACCAAGGAGTTCCAGTTTATGGACCAAAGCCTCTTTAAATTCGACCTGATCGCCGAGGACCCGACCACGCACGCGCGTGCCGGCGTGCTGCACACCCCGCACGGCGACATCGAGACGCCGATCTTTATGCCCGTAGGCACCAAGGCAAACGTCAAGGGCATTCCCACCGAGACCGTCAAGCAGCTCGGCGCCCAGATCGTGCTCGCCAACACCTATCACCTGTCCATGCGTCCCGGCGAGGACACCATCGCCGAGCTGGGCGGGCTGCACAAGTTTATGAACTGGCACGGCCCCATCCTCACCGACTCGGGCGGTTTCCAGGTCTTTAGTCACAACGACGCCGTCAAGCTCACCGACGAGGGCGTGCGCTTTATCGTCAACGATTACGACGGCCGCCACGTGTTCTGGACGCCCGAGGACAACATGGAAATCGCCATGAAGCTTGGCTCCGACATCTGCATGCAGCTCGACCAGTGCCCGGGTTATCCCGCCACGCGCGCCTACGTTGAGCGCGCCGTTGAGCTGTCGAGCATGTGGGCCGAGCGCTGCTATAAGGCTCACACCCGCGATGACCAGGCGCTCTTTGGCATCGTTCAGGGCGGTATGCACCTGGACCTGCGCCTTCGCTCGCTGCGCCATCTGGAGGAGTGCGGCGATTTTCCGGGTTATGGCATCGGCGGCTACTCGGTGGGCGAGGACCACGAGACCATGTTCGAGACGCTGGCGCCGCTGGCTTCCGAGTACATGCCTAAGCACAAGCCGCGCTACCTGATGGGCGTCGGCAACCCCACCACCCTCGTGCGCGGCGTGGGCGTGGGCATCGACATGTTCGACTGCGTGCTGCCGACGCGTACCGGCCGCATGGGCACGGCGTTTTCGAGCGAGGGTCGCCTCAACTTCCGCAATGCCCGCTTTGCGCACGACGACGGCCCCATCGATCCCACCTGCACCTGCCCGGTATGCACGGGCGGCTACAGCCGTGCGCTCATCCGCCACATGGTCACGCAAAAGGAGATGCTCGGCGGCATTTTGCTCTCGATGCACAACATCTACTACTTGCTCAACCTTATGCAGCAGGCTCGTCAGGCCATTATCGAGGGCCGTTACGGTGCGTTTGTGAGCGACTGGATGAACAGCCCTGCGGCGGTGGATTACTAAGAGCTCCGGGCTCGCTTACGAGCTGTTCGCGGCCGGCGGCGGGCATTGCATTCGCTGGCATCGGCTGCGCGACCGCTGACCGATGGCTTGCAAGCACTTGATGCATCGTGGGTACCATACCGAATGGTTGATGTTCGGGCGGGTGTTTGGCGCATGGCGTCGACCCCGCCCGTTTTCTTTTTCTCGATAGGAGTACCCATGATTAAAAATGAGAACGTCGAGGGCGAGCCTGCCTACGACGAGACGTACCGACGCGGTCCCGTGGTCATGCGCGGCCCCATGATTCCTAAGGACAACACCTACGCCAACCTGCTGGCACCCGAGGAGTCGACCGATTGGCTGCATGCCGATCCGTGGCGTGTACTGCGCATTCAGGCCGAGTTTGTCGACGGCTTTGGCGCGCTTGCCGAGCTCGGACCTGCGGTGACCATCTTCGGTAGCGCCCGCACGCCCAAGACCGATCCGCTCTACAAAGCGGCACGTACCGTCGGGCGCAAGATCGCGCAACGTGGCGTGGCGGTCATCACAGGTGGCGGCCCCGGCATCATGGAGGCAGCCAACAGGGGAGCGGCGAGCGCCAACGGCAAATCGGTCGGCTTGGGGATCGAGCTCCCGCACGAGCACGGGCTCAACAAATACGTGAACTTGGGCATGGACTTCCGTTACTTCTTTGTGCGCAAGACCATGTTCGTCAAATACAGCTCGGGCGCCATCGTGTTCCCCGGCGGTTTTGGTACGCTCGACGAGATGTTCGAGGTCCTTACGCTGGTGCAGACGCACAAGGTCAAGCGCATGCCGCTCGTGCTGGTGGGCAGCGAGTACTGGCAGGGCCTGTTCGACTGGCTCAACGGCCCGGTGATGGACGCCGGTATGATCAGCCCGCTCGATCCGGATCTAGTACACATTACCGACGACCTCAACGAAGCCGTCGACATTGCGCTCAGCGGGTTGATATAGGGCGAGCGTGCCCACCGCGACATGAATATGCATGGCAATCTGATGCTTTCTAACGTCAGGTTGCCATTTATATTGGGTATACTGATGCAAAAAACGAGGGCGAGGAGGTCGCGTATGTCTACTGCAACGGTTAAGCCTACGACGGTTCGCATCGAAGAGGGGCTCAAGGAGCAGGCGACCGAGTTCTTGGATTCGGTCGGCCTCAGCCTCAATTCCTATCTCAATCTTGCCGTTCGGCAGCTTGTAAATCAGCGAAAGATTCCTTTTGAGATTGTAGGAAGGGCGGAGGCGCCCAACGAGGCGACGAGGCGTGCCATGGTGATCGCCGAGGCTCATGAATTGGGGATTCTGCCAGACGACAGCCCGTCATTCAATAACGCTGATGAGCTTATATCGTTCCTCGATGAGGGCTAGCGATGTTTGAGATTGAAATCGAGGCTCAGTTTAAGGCGGATTACAAACGGACGATGCGCATCCATCCGCAGCTAAAAACCGAGTTTAAGGCGGCAGTTGCAGAGCTTGCGGCTCACGGCTCGCTTCCCGCGGAATATGGTGCCCACGAGCTTTCAAACCCGGGCGGCAACTACAACGGTCACATCGATTTCCATCTATCCGATGGCTTGGTCGACGTGGTCGTTCTCTATTTGCCGCATAAGACTAATCCTGTGATCCGGTTGGTCAGAATGGGCTCGCATGACGAACTGTTTCAGGGTTCGCACGGCTGATTGCTCGCTTATGATTCGCGAGGGAATAGTAATTGATTCACGAGCGATTGAGCAAGGCAGCTCCTATTCCACCGCAACAGCTGGGGACGTCCCGTTCGTGGCTGCGACCTCCGGTTCTCCTCTTCGCTGGATTTCGCTTAAAAGCTCGGCTGCAACTTCGCTGCTTTTGAAACGGATGCTGCAGTCTTCTTTCTTAGGAAAAGCCAGTAATGGAATAGCTCCGTACCAGACGGTTTCCTCGTCAATTACTGACGCGCACAGGCGCCCTTCGGCTTTGATGGAATAGTCGACGTTCATCTCGGCAAAAATCGCTTTTACGTCATCGCGCGGAGTCGAGGCAATTGAAATCTCAAGGGCAATCCCACGGACAATAGCGCTCGTGAGCGCGGCGGCGAGCTTCGCGAGGCATGCGGCGGATGCGTAGGGCGCGGCAATAAAAATGCTTTTCGTTGCGCTTGCGATGTCGTCCGCTAAAGCCTCCACGGCTGTTGCCGACCTAACGAGGATGTTTCGATCGGCCTGTTTGTTGTCATTTGCTGCAAAGACTTCATACCCCAGCTTGGCATAGGTCTTGAGTCTCTTCTGGTACATACGCGCGAGCATGGGTATCGACAAATCAACATAGTCGAATATCTCAACCCGCTGCTTGCCCTCGTGACTTCTATGTAGTCTGCCTGCCTGCTGCGTTATGCTGCCGTCCCAAGATATCGGTGTGGCAATGAGCAGAGTGTCAAGGTAAGACAGGTCGAAGCTCTCGCCCAGAAGGCCTTCGGTTGCGATGATAATTCGATGCTCATGCTCGAAGCCGGGAAGGCTGTTCAGTATTGCCTTTCTTTCTTTGGCGTCGATTTCTCCGGTTAAGAGTATGGGTTCGTGTCCGCGGCTTTGAAGCAGCCTACATAGCTCTTCGGCATGTTTTTTCCTTTTGGATAGCACAAGCGAATGTCGACCGTTTGACGCGGTATCGAGGGCATCGTCGACAATTGCTTCGTTTCTCGCTGTGTGCGCACACAGGAGATCGAGAACTTGATTAAAGGACGCCCCTGGTTTGTAGGCGGGTAGTCGAACTCCGGTAAAACGCGGCCTAACAACGCGCTGAATTCCCTGTTGGATTGCTTGCGTTTTTGGATCAATGACATGGCGAAGCGGGCCGCAGAGCATTGAGAGTGCTCGCGTGAGTCCGTCCGAGCGTTCGGGCGTCGCAGAAAGGCCGTATACATATTTGGCTGGAGCGGACTTGAGGACAAGCTCAAGCTGTGGTGCGGCTGCATGGTGACATTCATCACAGATGACGAGGCCGTAATCACGAACGAACTCCTTGGCTATTGGTTCTCCGGTCTGGGGGTCCTTGCTGGACAGAGACTGGAATGAAGCAATGTCGATGAGATGGCTTATGGTGGTTTTACCTCCTCCGATTTGGCCAATGAGCGGCGGCTGCCTTTTACTGATTCGTCCTTTTGGGGTTCGGACTGGCTTTCTGTTATCAGTAATGTCGATAAACCGTTCGAGCTGGGATTTCCATTGGGCAATGAGCGCAGTCTTGGGAACGATGACGAGCGTTGGAAGACCGATGGTAGCAATAAGATAGGCTCCGATGACGGTTTTGCCGAAACCCGTCGGTGCAGACATGATTCCGTCTTCATAGCCGAGCATCTGTTCGGCGGCAATTTGCTGTTCAGGGCGAAGAGTCCCTTTAAATGCCATCACAATTGGATTGCCAGACTTGCGCTTGTCAGAATAGTGGGCAGCAACGCCGGCTTCTTGAAACAGCCACTCAAGCTGAGCCTTGCAGCCTCTGGGAATCGCGACGCAGCTGTCTCTAAGTTCGCTGAGGTCTATGTACCGCGGTTTGCCGAATACCGATTGATGCATAGATTGCGCGCGGAAGAATTCTGGGTTGGCAAATGTTGCAAGCCTGCGAACTTCCATTTGAGCTGCGGGACTCAGAGATTTTTCGGGGATATAGAGCATATCGGCCTGCGTGACGGACAGCGATGACGGGAAGTCCTGCGGCGTGAGCGGAAGCCGCTTTCGCGGCCTCTGAGAATGTGGCGCGGCGGTGTTTCCCACCACTGCAGCAGATATTCCATGCGGTTTATTGTCGATGCTCTCAATCAGTTTTTGCACTGTTGCATGTGGAATCAGCTGAATTTGCGAAAGGTAAAGCCATTGATCGGGAAAGGGCTCAAATTGCTCGTCAACAAATACACTGTTCCCTTTTCGCTGCGCTTTTCCTTGAAAAGGCAGTGCTATGAGATTTCCAAAGCCGCCCTCAGGAATGGTGGACTGCGCGGGCAGCATCCGGTCAAAAGCTTCAAAGGTGATTGTCTTGTTGAGCGCCGCTGCTTCGGTGATAAGGCTGCTTCCAAATTCTCGTGCGATCTTTGCGCTGGTGAGCTCTAGGAAGAAAAACCAGACATGTGTGCCGTTACCTGATCTCGATCGCTCGACCGCAGCATCGATTCCATGGTTTTTTGCGACACGCCGAATGGCGTTTGTCGCTTCTTTCCAATCGGCTCCGTCAAAGTCGATGACCAGGACTTTTGTGTTGCTGTCATTATCGAGAACATATTGACCTATGACGTCTCGGAGTCTGTCGTCACTGCCCTTGAAATGGGAGATGATCGCGGTATCGCTCAACTCGGGGAAGACGCGGTTGCCACATTCAGCGCATTTGGTTTTCTGACGATTTGCTTTGGGACAAATGCCTGACTTCCACTCGTTTGCGCAAGCGGGCGTATAGCCGATTCCCCCGTCTTTTCTGCGGTACCCATGGGCGTAAACATCTTTGCGGCCAGTAAAGAGATTGCGAAAGAGCTCGAGTTTGTCGCGCGCTGGACTCGCACTGGTGACGATACCCTCGACCTGCGTCCGTCTATCGAAAGATGTGCCAGCTTTCTCCCATTCTTCGAGCGTTGCGTAACGGATGTCTGGGCCATTGCTGCAGATGACGATTTGGCCGTGCGGCTCAGATACATGAACGACTGCTTCCTTGAATTGGAATACCGTGTCCCCGATGAGGGCGTATTGATGCGTGACGGTGCTCATGTAAATGCCGTTCTTGTTGGGGTTCATTAAAATGAGAGTACGTTATTTTGGTTTTTTGGGCATCCGATTCTGATTTTGGTTCGGTGATAGTGGAGTGCGGCTCCGTGAGTGGTGTTTGGCTGGTGCTAAAATATGTGGCAGCTGTTATTGAGTGGGTTTTAGCGGCTGCGGGGCGAGCTGGAGATCCTGGGAACTGCCTTCGAATAGGACCGGTGGGCAAAAAATGGCAAATATGAGTACTGTTGTTGCGACAGCATCATATCATCTGTAAAGTATTTAAGACCAATCGAGTGAAATCGAATATAACCAACCCTCTAAACATGACGATTTGGGGCATTATGGCGCTCGAAATTGGCGGTGAGATGCAAATTCAGCCAGATTTCGGTGCTACTAAATTTGTAGCAGTACTCATATTTGCCATTTTTTGACCAAGGGGTATCGCAAGGGGGTTGGATAAAGCATCGATCGCCTGCAATGGCTCAATTGGGCAGTTGTGCGGCAATTGAGTTGCGGCGTAATGGGAAGCTATTCGCAGCCTTTCGACTAAAACGGTCCCTTTACCGCCGCCATTCCTAAAGAGATGCCGGCGCGCCTTAAGTTGGGGCGTGCCGGCGTGATGGCTTTGCTGTGGCTGGGTGTACCTCGGCTGTTCGACTGTCCCAGCTTGTCCTGTCTAGCTAGGCAGACCTTTCTTAGCGTTTAACGTTTGCCCAGATAAAACCTGCCAAAATAAACCTGTCCCTAATTGGCAGGTTGGTAGCGGGGGCAGTAGCTGATGGCGATGGCATCGACGCCTACGTGGGTGGCGATGGTGCAGCCGATGGGACCGGTGCCCGCATCGACGCAGTCCTGGCCCGCGAGCGCCTGGTTGACGAGCTCTTGCTCTTCGACGGCGCCGGTTGTGAGCACGCGTACGCTCGCGCCCGGATGCTCGGCCAAAAAGTCGAGGCAATCTGCCATGGTGTTGGCAACGATGCGCTTGGCGCCGCGGCCCTTTTTGATGACTTTGATCTCGCCCGATTTCCACTCCGGCGAAACGGCCAGGCGAATGTTGAGCATCTGCGTGAGGTGGCCGGCAAGCTTGGGCGCGCGGCCGTTCTTGACGAGGTTCTCGAGTGTGCGGGGAATCACTAGCAGGTGGGCGTCGGGCAGCGTCGCGCGGATCTGCGCCTCGGTCTCGTCCAAGCTGCGGCCGTCATCGCGCATGGCGAGCGCGTATTCCACCAGCAAGCCCTCAGCGCCCGAGCCGGTGCGCGAGTCGACGCAGCGCACGTCGAGCTCATGGGTGTCAGCCACCAGACATGCGTTGGCGTAGCAGGCGGACCACTCGCTGCACAGCGAAATGAAGATGGCACTGTCGTGGCCGTCGGCGAGCACGCGGTCAAAGAGCGCCTTGAACTCGCCAGCGCTCGGCTGCGACGTGTGCGGCAGCTGCTTGGAGCCGGCCATGCGGGCGACGTACTCCTCGGCGGTAATCTGCACCTGGTCGAGCAGGTCCTCGCCTTCGATAACCACATGCAATGGAATCACGTAAATGCCGAGTTCTTGGGCGCAGGCGGGGGAGATGTCCGACGTGGAGTCGGTTATGATGGCAAAAGACATAATTGCACCTTTCGTCGGGGCGCTTGTGCGCCGCCTTCTGAGAGCAAAGTGCGACAAGTATAGTGGAGTCATTCCACATTGCTAGGTTTAATTGTTGAATAGTCAACAGTTCTTAATGTTGGTGTGGAAATCATCAATTGGGGAAGAGGGGGTGCCGGTGGAGGCACTGGAGATAGGTAAGCGCTCGGTCGTGCTGTTCGATTTTGACGGTACGGTGGCCGATACGGGCCGGGCGGTGATGACCTCGACGCGCAAAACGCTTGCTGTGCGCGGGTTTTCGGAGGCGCAGATGGGCGACCTGCGACGCATGATCGGGCCGCCCCTGTGGAAGAGCTTTCATGACTTTTACGGCTTTACGCGCGAGGAGTCGCTTGTGGTGGCCGACGAGTACCGCGCCTTTTTTGACGAGCTGGGACCGGAGGAGTATCCCGTGTTCGACGGGATCCCCGAGCTGCTGGATGGGTTGGTCGCCCAGGGCAAGCGCTTGGCCGTGGCGACGTCGCGCATGGAGGCAAAGTGCATTGACATGGTGGGCGAGCTGGGGCTTTCGCAGTTTGAGGCGGTGGTCGGCATGAATCCGTCGCAGGGGCGCGAGACCAAGGCCGATTCGGTTCGCGATGCCCTGGCGGCGCTCGGCGCGACGGCGGGCGATGCCGTGATGATCGGCGATCGCTTTAACGATGTGGAGGGCGCGCACGCAATGGGCGTGCCGTGCATCGGCATCTATTCGGGCGCGGCGGCGCCGGGCGAGCACGAGGCGGCGGGTGCAGACGCGGTGGTGCACTCGGTGGCCGAGCTTGCTAAACTTTTCGCTATCTAGGGACTTAATGTGAGGGGCGGGCGTGCTCGCCGCTCATTGGTAAGGAGGTCGTCCATGAATCAGGTGGAGCAGAGTGTTGCCGAGTACGTCGACGAGGTCTGGGAGGACGTCGTCGCCGATATCGAGCAGCTGGTGAGCTACCCGTCTGTTGCCGTTGCTGCCGATGCGGAGCCCGGTGCGCCGTTTGGCCGCCCGGTCCGTGACGCGCTCGATTGCGCGCTCGGCATCGCACAGAACCTCGGCTACCAGACGAGCGACGACGAGGGCTATGTGGGCATTGCCGATATCCCCGGTCGCGGCGACAAGCAGCTCGCGACCATCTGCCACGTGGACGTGGTGCCCGCCGGCCCGGGCTGGAACACCGACCCGTTTGCGATGGAGCGTCGCGAGGGCTGGCTGCTCGGCCGCGGCGTGATCGACGACAAGGGTCCGGCGGTACTGTCGCTCTACGCCGGCGCCTATCTGCTCAAGCACGGCATTACCCCGCGCTATACCTTCCGCGCCCTGCTGGGCTGCGATGAGGAAGTGGGCATGTCCGATGTTCACCATTATCTGGAGAACCACGCAGACCCCGACTTTTTGTTTACGCCCGATGCCGAGTTCCCGGTCTGCAATGCCGAGAAGGGCCAGTTTGGGGCGACGTTCGTGAGCTCCAAGATTGACGGCGGGCGCATTGTGTCCTGGGGCGGTGCCGAGGCGAGCAACGCTATTCCGTCGCAGTCTATCTGCGAGCTTGCGATTGCCGCCGATGAGCTGCCGGCGCCCGTTGAGAACGCCGACCGCCTGGAGATCACGGCGCTCGAGAACGGCCATGCCCAGATTTTCGCGCACGGTATCGGTGGCCATGCTTCGATGCCCGAGGGGACGATCAACGCCGTTGGCCTGATCGTGACGTACCTGCGCGAGGTCGAGGACGCGTTTGCCGCACGCGACGAGCGCTTGCTGACGCCTGCCGAGCATGAGTTTGTCAAGTTTCTGGCCTTTGTACATGCGGATGCCTATGGCCGCGGCCTGGGTATCGACGCGACGAGCCCCGCGTTTGGCCCGCTCACGTGCAACCCCGGCGTCATCCGCGTGGCGGATGGCCACATTGAGCAGGTCATCGACGTGCGCTTCCCCGATAGCACGAGCGCCGATACCATCCGTGGGCAGCTCGAGCCGCTCGTGGGCCGCTTTGGCGTGACGTATCGCGTCGGCCGCGCCAAGGTACCGTTCTCGGTCTCTGCCGATGATCCGGCCGTGAAGGCGCTTATCGATACCTATAACGAGTTCACCGGCAAGCATGCCGAACCCTTTGCCATGGGCGGTGGCACGTACGCACGCAACTTTGCCCGCGCCGTGTCGTTTGGCCCCGAGGAGACCGGCCTGGAGCTGCCCGCATGGGGTGGCCAGATGCACGGCCCCAACGAGTGCGCCAACGAAGAACAGCTCAAGCAGGCGCTCAAGATCTACATCGTGGCGATCCTGCGTCTCAACGAACTCGAACTTTAAGGTTACGCGGTTTTACCAAACCGCGTAACGGGTCGACGCTGCAAACGCCCCTAAGCGGCAATCTGACGTTCAATCGTCGGTCGCGTACCAAAGTACGCTTTCCTCCTCTTTCACGTCACCTTGCTCGCTTAGGGGCGTTTTCGCTGACTTATGCTCAACCTGCGGGGTTTCCAAGGTAGTCGTTGGGTGTTCTTAAATGGCTAGTCAAACAAGAACGTCCCCGATGACTAGTCGTTTAAGAACGTCCCCAATGACTACCTTGTAAAAGGTGGACCATGCTTGTCGGCGGGTTTGTTATTTGTTTGTAAAGCTGAACCGCGCTTGCGGTAAGGGTCTATCAAATGCCCGTAAGAAAGCGCAGTTGGCGCGGGCGTTGCCTGGTCGGGAACGTATCTTTCCATACAGCAAAGCGGGCAGGGTGCCCGCGAGTCGCATGTATGAAAGGAAGATCATGCTCGATCAGGCTTATTCTCGTCGTCAGTTCCTCGGCCTCGCTGGTGGTCTTGCCAGCATCGTCGGTCTCGGTCTCGTTGGTTGTGGCGGTTCCAATGCCGCTGACACCGCCAAGGGCAGCGTCGCCGCCGAGTCCGTCTCCGGCGAGGTGACCTACGACGGCGCCTCTTCGTTCCAGGCTCTCGTCGAGGCTGCTGCTGAGAAGTTCATGGATGCCAACCCCGACGTTTCCATCTCCGGTTCGGGCAACGGTTCGGGCAAGGGCCTGACCGCTGTCGCCGCCGGCACCGTCACCATCGGTAACTCCGACGTCTTCGCCGAGACCAAGCTCGAGGCCGACCAGGTCAAGAACCTCGTCGATCACGAGGTCGCCGTCGTGGGCATGGGCCCCGTCGTCTCCAAGAACGTGACGGTCGACGATCTGTCCCTCGAGCAGCTCAAGGGCATCTTCTCCGGCCAGATCACCAACTGGAAGGAGGTCGGCGGCGACGACGCCACCATCGTCGTCCTCAACCGCAAGGCCGGCTCCGGTACCCGCGCCACCTTCGAGGCCGCCGTCTTTGGCGACGAGGCCGTCGACTTTAAGGGCGACGCCGAGCTCGACAAGTCCGGCGACGTCCAGACCCAGATGGCCAGTACCGACAACGCCATCTCCTACCTGGACTTCTCGCACTTCGACGACTCCAAGTTCAACGCCGTCAAGGTCGAGGGCGTCGAGCCCAAGAGCAAGAACGTCACCGACGACTCCTTCAAGATCTGGGCTACCGAGCACATGTACTGCGCCAAGGACGCAGACGATGCCACCAAGGCCTTCCTGGAGTTCATGCTTTCCGACGACGTCCAGGGCAAGCTTGTCGAGGAGCAGGGCTTTATCCCCGTCTCTGCCATGAAGGTCGTCAAGGACGCCAGCGGTAAGGTCTCCGCTAAATAGGTAATCGCCCCCGGAAAGGTTTGCAATGGCAAAACAGCTGCCAAAGCGCGACCTTGAGAACGTGGGCCTGGGCGTCACGGGCGCGTGCGTAGCGCTCGTGACGCTTGTTGTTGCCGCGCTTATCTTCATGGTCGCCCAAAAGGGCCTCTCGGCTTTTGTTAAGGATGGCGTTTCGGTCGTCGAGTTCTTCACTGGTACCAAGTGGGACCTGGCTAACACAGCCGAAAACGGTCTGCCTTACACCGGCGCCCTGCCCCTGATCGTCACCTCGTTTGCGGTCATGGTACTCTCCACGCTCATCGCACTGCCCATCGCTATCGGCTCTGCCATCTTTGCGGTCGAGATCCAGCCTAAGTTTGGTTCCAAGGTCTTTCAGCCGCTTATTGAGCTTTTGACCGGTATTCCCTCGGTTGTCTTTGGCCTGATCGGCTTTCACGTGGTCGTCGGCCTTATGAAGAGCGTTTTCCACGTAAGCACGGGCTTGGGCATCTTGCCCGGCGCCATCGTGCTGGCCGTCATGATCCTGCCGACGATGACCACGCTTTCGGTCGATGGCCTGCGCGCTGTGCCCGATAGCTACCGTCAGGGCTCGCTCGCGCTGGGCTACACCCGCTGGCAGACCATCTGGCACGTGGTGCTCAAGTCCGCCATGCCGTCGCTCATGACTGCGGTCATCCTTGGCATGACGCGTGCCTTTGGCGAGACGCTCGCCGTGCGCATGGTCATCGGCGGCATCGAGGCCATGCCGACGTCGCTGCTGTCGCCGGCGTCCACCATCACCACCACGCTCACCACGTCCATGGCGGTCTACGCCGAGGGCTCGGCCCAGGACGACGTCCTGTGGGCACTCGGTCTGCTGCTGATGGGCATGAGCCTCATCTTCATCCTGATCATCCATCTCATTGGCCGCAAGGGGGCGAAGGCTCGTGGCTAGCACGCGCATCCACATCGACGAGGCGAGGCTCGGGCGTGTCCAAAAACAGGATCGCATCGCCACGGGCGTGCTGACGGCGATCGTCGCCATCGTCATGCTCATCGTCATCTCCATGGTGGCCTATATCCTGTTCGAGGGCATCTCGACGCTGTTCCAGCCGGGCTTTCTCACAGAGCCGTCGCGCGCCAACGGAACGCAGGGCGGCGTGCTCTACCAGCTGTTCGACTCGTTCTACCTGCTGCTGATCACTCTGATCATCTCGGTGCCCATCAGCCTAGGCGGAGCGGTCTTCCTGGTTGAGTACGCGCCGAACGGCCCTATCCGCGACATCGCCTCTACCGCCATCGAGACGCTGTCCTCGCTGCCTTCCATCGTCGTCGGCATGTTCGGCTTTCTGGTGTTCTCGGTGCAGCTGGGCTGGAAGTACTCCATCATCTCCGGCGCTGTCGCGCTCACCATGTTCAATATCCCCATCCTGGTGCGCGTGATCCAGCAGGCGCTCGAGGACGTGCCACAGGCCCAGCGCGATGCATGCCTGGCCATGGGCCTTACCCGCTGGGAGGCCACGCTGCACATCCTGATTCCCGAGGCCATGCCCGCCATCGTGACCGGCATCGTGCTTTCGGCCGGCCGTGTGTTTGGCGAGGCCGCAGCACTGCTCTTTACCTCGGGTATGAGCTCGCCGGTTCGCCTGAACTTCTTGAGCTTTAACCTGTCGAGCCCCACCTGTGCCTGGAACGTGTTCCGCCCTGGCGAGTCGCTCGCCGTGCATATCTACAAGGTCTATGGCGAGGGCAGCCCCGAGGCCCAGCAGATCGTCTGGGGCACCGCGGCGCTGCTGATGATTTGCGTGCTGCTGTTTAACGTAGTCGCCCGTATCGTGGGCAAGCAACTGGCAAGGAGGATGACGGCCGAATGAGCGAGATGAGCACAACGCCCGCAACCGAAGCAGCATCGTCCGAGACCCGGGACTTCCTGTCGAGTGTGGGGGAGAGCGAGAAGCGCGTGCGCGTGAGCGGCAAGGCCGCGAGCGACGAGGTCGTGCTCTCTACCAAGGACGTCAACGTGTACTATGGCGACCACCATGCGCTGTACGACACGTCGCTCGACTTCCACAAGGGCGAGATTACGGCGCTCATCGGGCCTTCGGGCTGCGGTAAGTCGACCTTTTTGCGCAGCCTCAACCTTATGAACCGCGAGATTCGCGGCTGCCGCGTGGAGGGCGAGATTAACTACCGCGGACGCAATGTGAACACCAGGACCGAGAACACGTACGAGCTGCGTCGCTCCATTGGCATGGTGTTCCAGCAGCCCAACCCTTTCCGCAAGTCCATTCGCGACAACATCACGTTTGCGCCAAAGCGTCACGGCATTACCGACCGCGACGAGCTTGATCGCATGGTCGAGGAAAGCCTGCGCGGTGCGGCGCTGTGGGACGAGGTCAAGGACAAGCTCGACAAGAGCGCCTGCGCGCTTTCGGGCGGCCAGCAGCAGCGTCTGTGCATCGCGCGCACGCTGGCGCTCAACCCAGACGTGATTCTGTTTGATGAGCCCTGTTCGGCGCTCGACCCCATCTCGACGCTGGCGATCGAGGACCTGATGTCTTCGATCGTTGCCGACCGCGCCATCGTCATCGTGACGCACAACATGGAGCAGGCGTCGCGCGTGTCCAATCGCACGGCGTTCTTCTACATGGGCGATATGGTTGAGTACGACGAGACCGACGAGATTTTCCAACGGCCCAAGGATAAGCGGCTGAATGATTACCTCACCGGCATGTTCTCCTAGTCCGGGACATGCTTGAGGCCCGTGGCGGCCATGGTTGCCGTGGGACTGATTGGAGAGGCGGGTCATCTCTTGCGGGAGATGGCCCGCCTTTTTGTGTCGTGTGCTGGTGCGCTTGCCCAAAACCACCACAAAGGTGCCTGTCCCCTTTGTGGTGGTTTTCGCTATCATGGACAACGTTGAATTTCTACGAAGGAGCAGGGCATATGGCGATTCTTTTGGGATGCGATTCCGTCAGCCTAGAGTTTCCCACCAAGCATATTTTCGATAGCGTGACGCTCGGCGTGGGCGAGGGCGACCGCATTGGTATCGTCGGCAAAAACGGCGACGGCAAGTCGACGCTGCTGAGCGTGCTCGCCGGCACGCTGGAGCCCGACGACGGCCGCGTGACGCATCGCCGCGGCACCACGATCGGCCTGCTCGGCCAAAAGGACGACCTGGTCGATACTGATACCGTGCATCATGCCGTTGTGGGCGACGCCCCCGAGTACGAGTGGGCGTCGAGCCCCCGCACGCGCCAGATCCTCGCCGGCCTCATCAGCGATGTGCCCTGGGAGGGCACGGTGGGCGAGCTCTCGGGCGGTCAGCGCCGTCGCGTGGACCTCGCGCGCTTGCTGATCGGCGATTACGACGTGCTCATGCTCGACGAGCCCACCAACCACCTGGATATGCGCACCATCAACTGGCTCGCGCGTCACTTAAAGGCCCGCTGGCAGCGCGGCCAGGGTGCCATGCTCGTGGTCACGCACGACCGCTGGTTCTTGGACGAGGTCTGCACCAGCATGTGGGAGGTCCACGACGGCCAGGTCGATCCCTTCGAGGGCGGCTATTCGGCATACATCCTGCAGCGCGTGGAGCGCGACCGCATGGCCGCCGTTACCGAGGAGCGCCGTCGCAACATGGCGCGCAAGGAGCTCGCGTGGCTGAGCCGCGGTGCCCAGGCTCGTTCCACCAAGCCCAAGTTTCGCGTGGATGCCGCTCGCGAGCTGATCGCCGACGTGCCGCCCGTGCGTGACGAGCTGGAGCTCAAGCGCCTCGCCGTGAGCCGCCTAGGCAAGCAGGTTATCGATGTGGTCGACGTGGACGCCGGCTATGCGGATGTCGATGGCGCGCCCAAGCAGGTACTCTCCGACGTGACCTGGTTCATTGGTGCGGGCGACCGCTATGGTCTTTTGGGCGAGAATGGCGCTGGCAAGTCGACGCTGCTTGATGTGATCCAGGGCAAAATTGCGCCCACGCGCGGCCGCGTGAAGATTGGCCAGACAGTGCGCTTTGGCGTGCTGTCGCAGCAGCTCGAGGAGCTCGAGCCCTTCATGGGCGACACGATTCGCGAGGTGCTCAGCAACTATAAGAAGTACTACGTCATCGACGGCAAGGAGACTTCGCCCGAGAAGCTCTGCGAGCGTCTGGGCTTTACGACGCAGCAGCTCTGGAGCCGCATCGGCGATCTTTCGGGCGGCCAGCGCCGTCGCCTGTCGCTGCTGCTGACAATCCTGGACGAACCCAACGTGCTCATCCTGGACGAGCCCGGCAACGACCTGGATACCGACATGCTCGCGATTGTCGAGGACCTGCTCGACGGCTGGCCCGGCACGTTGATCCTGGTGACGCACGACCGCTTTTTGATGGAGCGCGTGACCGACCAACAGTGGGCGCTGCTCGACGGCCACCTGACGCATATGCCCGGTGGCGTGGACCAGTACCTGCGCCTGTGCAACGCTACCGCCGAGGGCGAGCCCGTGGGCGCGCCGAGCGCCAAGACCGGCACGTTTGACACCGGTGCCGCGGCAGCTGCGGCCGAAAAGCCCAAGACGAGCGGGCAGCCCAATGGCCTTTCCAACGCCGAACGTCAGAAGCTCCGCCGCGAGGTGAGCTCGCTCGAGCGCAAGATGGAGACGCAGCGCGCTCGCGTTGAGGAGGCCGAGGCCGCGATGGCCCAGGTCGATCCCACCAACTACACGGCGCTCGGCGAGCAGCAGGCAAAGATCGACGAGGCTCACGCCGCCATGGACGAGCTGGAGATGGCGTGGCTCGAGGCGAGCGAAAAGCTCGAGGGCGAGGAGTAAGCGAGAATGATCAAAGCCGCGTTTTTCGATATCGACGGTACGCTGCTGAGCTTTAAGACCCACCGGATTCCGGCGTCGGCGCAGCAGGTGCTCGACAGCTTTCGCGAGCAGGGGATTGCGTGCGTGATCGCCACGGGCCGTCCGACCTACCAGATGCCGGACTGGCTGTTCGACCTGGGCTGGGATGCGTACATTACGCTTTCGGGCCAGCACTGCTTTGATGCCGAGGGAGTTTACCGCAGCTGCCCGATCGATCCGGACGACGTCGCGGTGATTGTGGACCAGGTGGCGCAGGGGCGCTACGACTCGCTGTGCATGCAGGGCGAGAACTCGTTTGTGAACCGCCTGTCCGAGCGCGTGGTGACGGCTGGCAGCAACGCGGGAATCGTCTACCACGAGGAGCCGTTTGAGCACGCCTTTGACGCACCGGTCTACCAGTTCTGCGCCTTTGTGGACCCGGCCGACGAACATATCGTGACCGACGCCGTGTCGCATTCGCTCACC
Organism: Collinsella sp. AF38-3AC; assembly: GCF_003474365.1. NCBI lineage: Bacteria > Bacillati > Actinomycetota > Coriobacteriia > Coriobacteriales > Coriobacteriaceae > Collinsella > Collinsella sp. AF38-3AC. The sequence goes on along the minus strand of NZ_QROM01000008.1, from coordinate 7,318 downwards.
ACGCGCTGGTGCGACCTGTTCTGCGACATTATTCCCGCTAACGGCGGCAAGGACCTGGGCGTGGCGGCGACGCTCGAGCGGCTTGGTATCGACGCGAGCGAGGCGATTGCCTTTGGCGACGGCGAGAACGACCTGTCGATGTTTGCCGCCGTGGGCACGAGTGTGGCCATGGGCAACGCGCAGGACACCGTGAAGGCCGCGGCGACCTACGTGACGACCGCCGTGGACGACGACGGAATTTACAACGCCGCAAAGCACTTTGGGCTGCTATAGCTGCGGCTCGGCACTTGGGGACGGTCCTTTTCTGCCGGCAGCTGGGGACACTCCTTGCGGGGCGTTCCCATTTTGTTTCATCCCGCACGTTTTGTGAAACACGGCTAACTTTTAGGTAAAGTAGTAAGACATGGGCAACTTTTGCGGTAAAGTAAGCCGTGGAAAGTATCCAACGGCTAACTAGCAATCATCGCGAAAGGCGGCCCATGGCCCTACGTGAATCCGGAGAAGACTATCTCGAATCGATCTACGTTCTGTCGGAACGTCAGGGCATCGTGCGCTCGATCGACGTCGCGGAGTACCTCGGCGTAACCAAGGCGAGCGTTTCCAAGGCCATGGCGACGCTGGAAAGCAACGGCTATGTCGAAATGGGCAAGCGCGACGTTCATCTGACGGAGCGTGGTCTGGAGGTCGCTCGCCAAATGTGGGAGCGTCACTGCTTTTTCGTGGGGCTGCTGGAGGATGCGGGTGTTTCGGCTGAGGTCGCGTCGCAAGAGGGCTGCTACATGGAGCACTGCCTGAGTGAGGAAAGCTTCGAGAAGCTGAGGGCTATGCTCGCCAGGGAAGAGACGTCGAACTCAACAACGGAATCCTAACAGGTCCTCAGTAGCGCGGAGTTCGCGCAAAGCGCGAACCAGCGAAAAGGGGATAGAGACTTCTAGCAGAAGGGACTTTCTCCGAGTCCACAGTAAACCTGTCGGGATGTAGCATCCTTTCAGCAGCGCCGCCCTTCCATCCCAAAGAGACGCGTCTCCCGCGCCGAAGGCGCGGGACAGCGGCCGGGACGAAAGGTCCCGCCAACCAAATTCAACTCAGACAAGGAACCTCGCCAGCAAGCGATGCCCAAGAACCGCCAGCTGTGTCAATGCAGGCCGGGACCGGGCTTGGTTTTGAAAACACTCCGCAGCGCGAGGCCCGTCTTTCCGTTGCTCCGTAGGAGCAGGAAAGACGGGCCTCATGCGCGAGGACGTTTTCAAAACCAAGCCCGGTCCCGGCCGGACAGCCCACGAACGCTACAGGTTCTTGACACCCATCGCGCGCATGGTGTTCAGGATAGCGATGATCGCCACGCCCACGTCGCCAAAGACAGCGAGCCACATGTTGGCGATGCCGAGCGCCGCGAGCACAAGGATCAGCAGCTTAATACCCAGCGCAAAGATGATGTTCTGCCAAACAATCGACATGGTCTTGCGAGCCACGCGGATCGCGCGGGCGATGTTGGACGGCTTGTCATCCATCAGCACGACATCCGCCGCCTCGATCGCAGCGTCGGAGCCCATGGCGCCCATGGCTATTCCGACGTCGGCTCGCGTAAGCACAGGCGCGTCGTTGATACCGTCGCCGACAAAGGCGAGCTTGCCCTTGCCGCTTTCGGCCGCGATCAGCGCTTCAACGCGCTCGACCTTGTCGCCCGGCAGCAGCTGCGCGTGGAACTCGTCGAGGCAGAGCTGCTTGGCCACCGCAGCAGCCACTTCCTCGCGGTCGCCCGTGAGCATGACGGTGCGGTTGATTCCGGCGGCGTGCAGGTCGCTGATCGTCTGCTCGGCATCGGCCTTGACGGTGTCTGCAATCACGATGTGGCCGGCGTACACGCCGTCAACGAGCACATGCAGAATCGTGCCGACGACCTCGCAATCGGGCGCTTCGACTCCGGCCGCGGCGAGCATCTTTGCGTTGCCAACGACGACGTGCTTGCCGTCGATGGTTGCCGTCACGCCATGGCCCGCGTCGTTGGTGGAGTCGCTTACGCGCTTGGGGTCGACCTCGCCCTGGTAGGCGACACGTACGGACTGCGCGATGGGGTGATCGGAGAACGACTCAGCAAGGGCTGCGACTTCGAGCAACGACTGCTCGGTATAGCCGGCCTCGGGGTGTACCGCGACCACCGAGAACGTGCCGTTGGTGAGGGTGCCCGTCTTGTCAAAGACGACGGTGTCCACGTCGGCGAGCGTCTCGAGGTAATTAGAACCCTTGATGAGAACGCCCAGCTTGGACGCGCCGCCGATGCCGCCAAAGAAGCTCAGCGGCACGCTGATCACGAGCGCGCACGGGCAGCTGACGACCAGGAAGGTCAGGCCGCGCAGGATCCAGTCGGACCAGGCGCCGGTGACCAAGCCGCCGCCGAGCGCGAGTACCGCGGCAGCGCCGGTGACGGCGGGCGTGTAGATGCGGGCAAAGCGCGTGATGAAGTTCTCGGTGCGCGCCTTCTTTTCGCTGGCGTTTTCTACGAGCTCCAGGACGCGCGCGACGGTGGACTCGCCAAAGGGCTTGGTGGTGCGCACGTGGATGAGCCCCGTCATGTTGATGCAGCCGCTGATGATATCGTCTCCGGTTTTGGCCGGGCGGGGGACCGACTCACCGGTAAGGGCGGCGGTGTCGAGCTGGGTTTCGCCTTCGACGATGACGCCGTCGATGGGCACGCGCTCGCCGGGCTTGACCACGATGACGGTGCCGACGGCGATGTCATCGGGGAAGACCTGTTCGAGTGTGCCGTCGGGTTGTTCGACGTTGGCGTAGTCGGGTGCGATGTCCATCATGGCGCTGATCGATTTACGGCTCTTACCCACGGCGTATGCCTGGAACAGCTCGCCGACCTGGTAGAACAGCATGACGGCGGCGCCTTCGGCCATGTGCGGATCGGTGTCGGGGAAGAGCACCATGGCAAACGCGCCGATGGTCGCGACGGCCATGAGGAAGCTCTCGTCGAAGGCCTTGCCGCGGCGGATGTTATTGAATGCCTTTTGCAGTACGTCGTAGCCGGCAATCAAAAACGGCACGAGGAACAGCACAAAGCTGGCGTAGATGTCGCCCGGGGTGCCGAATGCGGCAGTGAGGGTGCCGAGCTCATCGAGGGCGTACACCACGGCAAAAATGCCCAGCGCTACCAGGATGCGGTTGCGCTTATGCTCGAGTGACTCTTTTTTCTTGCGCTTCTTCTTTTTCTTCTTGGGGTCGGCGGTGGCCATGACTCGTATCCTCCCATTTGAATGTATGAACACTCGCTCATACAATTTCGCGAGCAAAGGCCGCGGCAAGCGCGGCCTTGCGTGTTGGCGTAAACCTGGGCTAGAGAATGATCTCGCAGTCCGGCTCGGCGTCGGCGGTGAACTCCACAACGCGGTCGAGGACCTCGTCGAACTCGGCTTCATCGGCCTCGAGCGCTAGCTTCTGGGTCATAAAGTTGACCGAAACGGACTTGACGCCCTCGAGCTTGGCCAGCTCGTCCTGAAGCTTACGCGCGCAGTTGGCGCAGTCGATCTCATCGAGCTTAAACTGCTTTTTCATGGTGGGTTCCTTTCCCTGTATTTGCGGCTTGGGTGCAGGCCGCGCTGGTACCGTGGTTGGTCGCTATTCGCAGATGTGGCTCATGCCCTGATTGAGCATGGTGTAGACATGGTCGTCGGCGAGCGAGTAGAGGATGTTTCGGCCGTCGCGCCGGAATTTAACCAGGTGCGACTGCTTGAGTGTACGCAGCTGATGCGACACCGCGGACTGCGAGGTTTCGGTCGCTTCGGCGATGTCTGCCACGCAGAGCTCGCGGCCCATGAGGGCATAGAGAATCTTGATGCGCGTGGTGTCGCTGAAGACCTTGAACAGGTCGGCGAGGTCGTAGAGAAGCTCCTCGTCGGGAAGGTCCTCGGGCGAGCAGGTGGTGGGGATTGCGGGTTCGGTGGCCTCGATGTCGGGTTTCGTTTCATCAACGCGGATGCTCATTGCAATATCCTTTCATATGAACATGCGCTCATATAACTTACTTCCGATTATATGAGCGCATGTTCACATGTCAATACAATTTGCGATAATTTCGATGGCTGCTTGCCACCTCTGTGATTTTCTGTGGGTTGGGATGCATCGACGCAATGCTCGCCAACATATTTTGAGATGTTCGGCCAGCATGCTAAGATAGCCGCCTCGAGAAGCATTAGAACTGTTCATATTTGTACTTTATCGTGTTAAATACCGTGAGAATCAGTTCTTTCTCTACGGGAGTTCCTGCAGAATCAGTTTTATCTAAAGTTATATTGAGCATTGCTGCGGCAAATCCGGCACATCGGCGGCCGAATAAGTCGAAAAATGTAGGTGGACATCCGCAGAGATCGACTTTAGAAGAGTGAATTCTCAATCAGATTAATAATCGTGTCGTCTTCCGTGCGGTTTTCATCGATTTTTGCGGACATGTCGCATTCCCAAGGCCCATTGATTTCTTCAGCAAGGCCCCCGACGTGTTGCATGTCGTCGGGTTCGGGCACATCGTTGATGCTCGGGTCATCAGCTTGCGGATATTGGCTTGCAATTTCGCGCTTGGCGGACTCTTCTTCTTTGAGAGCCTCCAGGACGCGGCGACCGTATTCGAAGTAGCGCCGCAAGACAAATCGACGAAGAGTTTCTTGCAGGATGGCGAAGCTATCCGGGAGTCGACCAGGCCAGATCTTCTCGCGAATGCGAATCGCTTCCATGACCCGTCTAAAAGCGGACTGCTTGAAAAACGAATGACGACTAACTGTGATAACGGCATATCCCATGTTTCGCAGCGTGTTGCGGCGTTCCTCGTCAATTGATTGCTGCTCGGGCTCGTCGTGGTAAAAGCCGTTGTATTCGATATCGGTCATCGAATTCTCGAGCAGCGCGTCGAGGTAGAAAACCATCCGTCGCGTTAGGGCGGCGTATCTTTTGGGGACTGGGATCGGATAATCCGTTTTGATAGCGCGTATGGCTAAGCCACCCATTGACTTGGGCATCGTCAGCATCATGACAAACGCCGTTTCGAGTGGGGAGCGACAGCCTTCGCGTACATAAGAAAGTGCCTTAAGGGCTTTATTAGATCCACGATACCCCGACGCCTCTGAAAAGAAGGCTCTGAGCTCTTCAACGCTGGTTAGGGCCGGGCGCTCGCGATATTGAGTTTCGTTGGAAGTTTCAAGCGCGTAGGAGCCGCAGATTTCAAAGTAATACTCAACGAGCTCCGAAAGGTTGAGGTCGGCTGTTGCTTCTAACGCGCACAGCTTGATATCGACGATGTAGACGTTCGGCTCGAGTTCTAGGTAGCTTTCTGCATCAAACGTATAGCGCGTGCAGTGGCAGATGCAGCCCTTGCGGTGCCTTTTGGAATTATTGGAGAACGTCAGCACATGGATGCTTTCAGAATCGACATTCTTTCTGTTGAGCCATGCTCGTGCCGCTTCCAGGTCGGATGTGGTCGGCGCAGACGCCGTGATCTTTTCCATAGGTATGGGATCGGTCGCGTAGCTTGCGAGCGAGTTGGCTGTTTGGTATACAGCGCGTGCCGTGGTATGTGACAGAACGATTCCCATACGCGCATGATGGCATAGCGGACGCCACATACGCCCGAAACTTCGGGCAACGGTATTGGGGTGCGGCTTATCTTCTGCGAACGGTGGGTTTTTGAGGCTCTTCGGGGGTTTGTGTGGGTTGGCCGCCCGGTAAAATTGCCCGCCTAGCAGCGGCGGCGCGCCTCGCGTATCGTTGTTTTCCGACCAAAGAAAAAATGAACGCGCGAAGGAACGCCGCCATGCTGAACAGTCTACTCAAAAGGGCGCTCGGGCTCGAGCGCACCGTAATCGAGGGAGCGAGAATCGAGGGCGATTCCATAATCGTCTCCGTGAGGCCCAGGAGGGCCGCGCCGAGGTGCCCGGTGTGACCTGTGTCAAGATTTCGGACACGGAATTGAGAGGAATCATGC
>NZ_QROM01000008.1:0-1334 GCF_003474365.1 Collinsella sp. AF38-3AC | reverse complement strand
TGACCTGTGTCAAGATTTCGGACACGGAATTGAGAGGAATCATGCTGCCATAGGCATCGCGTCGGGCTTGGGATCGGGCCGCTCGAAGAAGGCGAGCTTGGGATCGGTCCGCTCGAAGAAGTCGGCCATGGCTTCGGCCGGCACCCTGTAGCCTATCGAGGAATGCGGCCTCCGCCTGTTGTAGTACGTCTCGATGAACTCGACGACTGCGTGCCTGGCCTCGGCCCTGGTGGCGAATCGCCTGCGGTAGTACATCTCGTTCTTCAGCGTGGCGAAGAACGACTCGGCGACGGCGTTGTCGTGGCAGTTTCCCGTGCGGCTGCAGGAAAGCCGCACGTCGTTGGCGCGCGCCCATTCGGCCAGAAGCCTGCTGGTGTACTGCGCGCCGCGGTCCGTGTGGAATATGGCGTTGCCCGCCACGTATCCTCGCGATTTGGCGGATTCCAGCGCCGCCACCGCGATGTCGGCGGTCATGCGGCTCGACAGCGACCACCCGACCACCATGCGCGTGTTCAGGTCGATCACGGTCGCCAGGTACAGCCAGCCCTCGCCGGTGCGCAGGTAGGTGATGTCGCCCACGAGCTTGTAGGTGGGGACCGGGCTCGTGAAGTCGCGGCGCACCAGGTCGGGCCTGGGCTTGGCCTTGGGGTCGGGAATCGTGGTGCGCTTGCGCTGGTTTGGCGTGCAGCCGCGTATGCCCAGCTCGCGCATCAGCTTGCGCACCCGATACAGGGTCAATCCGGAGAACTCGGCGGGCAGGAAGCACTTCACGAACCTCGCGCCGAACCTGCGGTCCGACTCCAGCCAGACGCGCCTCACGGCCTCGCGCTCGGCCGACCAGTCGTCTTCGGGGCAGCCGTTGGAAAGCCACGAGTAGAAGCCCGACCTGCTCACGCAAAGGATCCTCGCCATGAGCGTGATTGGGTATTCGGCCTTCTCCGCCAGCATCAGCCGGTAGCGCGCGGCTACCCCTGCTCTTTGGCGAAGAAGGCCGCGGCTTTTTTCAAGAAGGCGTTCTCCATCTCGAGCTCGCGTATGCGCCTCCTGGCCTCGCGCAACTCGCGGTCCTCGGCCTTGGGGTCGGGCTCGCCGGAAAGCTCGCGCCTGCGGTTCTGCACCCACTTGTTCACCGTCTTGGAATTCAGCCCGAGCTCGGCGCAGCACTCGGTGATGGGCCTGCCCGTCGAGATGATGTAGTCGGCCGTCTCGCGCCTGAACTCGTCGGTGTATTTCGCCGGCTGGTTTGCCATGGCTCGTCCTTTCGTCTGTTGCCCTGCATTCTAGGGGAAAATAGGTTCCTCTTGAACGCGTGTCCGAAAAGACGATACAGGTCA
>NZ_QROM01000007.1:104323-108445 GCF_003474365.1 Collinsella sp. AF38-3AC | reverse complement strand
CCGGCGCATTCCGCAGGGGGAGCGATATTTTGCAGCACGAAGTGCAAAGCAAAATATCGCTCATGCCCGAGGACGCGCCGGGAGGCAACACCGATTCGGGACCGGACATACGAATCTACCTGTGCAATTACAAATTCGTAAACTTTTTTGAAAAAAGTGCTTGCGCAGCTCTCGAAACATAGGTTATTATCTTCCTCGTTGAACGCGCGGGTCTAACAAAACGAACCGCGAATCAACAACATAGCATGTCGGAGTGGCGGAATTGGCAGACGCGCTAGCTTGAGGTGCTAGTGACCGCTTTTTGGTCATGCGGGTTCAAGTCCCGCCTCCGACACCATCGCATTTGAGAAGCCTCTTCGGAGGCTTTTTTGTTACCGATAGACGGTGAGGTTCACGATGGAAACGCTTGAGCGCAACGAGTGGGCAGACGTTGCCCAGTTGGTCGAGATCACGAGCGATGCGGTCATCATCTGCGAGCTCGACGGAACCATTTTGCATGTGAATAATCGATTGCTCGACCTGATGTGTGAAGAGCGTCCCGATGTGATCAACGGCGACGTTAAAGATCTCTTGTACTCTTCGGCATTTGAGCGCGCGACAGAGCACCGTCTTCCGTTTGAGACCAATGGAACCGAGAGCGAGTTGATGCTCAAGCTCAGTGACGGTTCCTTTATTCCCGTCCTCGTTCGTGCCGGCTCGGTTACACCGCCTCGCATCTTTGGCCGCCGCGCGCCGCGCGTCCTGGTGGTGCTCCATAGCATCGAAGAACAGTATTCGCACGATCGTCAGCTCAAGCGTGCGCTATCGGAGCTCAGGGTGGCGAATAAGCGCCTCTCGGGCACGTTGTCGGTCATTATGAGCACGGTAGGCTCCGATGAGCTGCCCAGTTTGCTGGATACCGTTTTGAACCAACTTGTAGGAACGCTCGATGCCTCGGGTGCTGCCATTTATTTTTCTGAGAGCGGCGGGTTTAAGCTTCGCGGCGTTTCTAAGGAGCTGCATGACAGCTACCTGCCCGAGTTTATGCCGTATGGTGCAGGCATCCCGACGTATGTGCTTCGCGAGTCGCGTGCGTGCCGCTTGTCGATTCAACAGGACCTGGAGGGCGATCGAGTCGCCTCGGGTATGTTCATGGACTTGGACAATCGTTCTAAGCACCTGCTACGCGTGCAAGATATGCCCCCATATCGTAGCGAGATCTGCCTTCCCGTCTTTTATGGCACTCAGGTTCTTGGCGTATTGGAGGTCGGTTGGAAACGTCCGCAGGCGCCGCTTGCCTATGACGTCAACGTGCTCGAAGTCATTTGCGATTACCTGTCCATTCAGCTGGTCGGCATGGCATCGAGCCTGCGTTCGCGTCGTACGGCAGAGCTCGGCCGCTCGCTCAATGTGCTGCGTGATGAGTTGTTTGCCTACCTTGATGATCCTGTTGCCGCCTCGCGTGCCGTGTCGTCGGAAATCTGCGCCGTGCTCAATTGTCATTTCTGCCCCGTGGAGTATGATGCGTGCCTCGAATCCTATGTCGTCGATTTTGAGGGCGGCAGTCGTGTGGCGTTGCCGGGCGATCCGGAGTCGCTCTTCTTTTCTGTCACGACGCCAGCGGCGCGTCTGGGGGCAACTTCTGATGGGTTCGAGACGTCGGTGCTGGGCGGGACGAGCGCTGACGATCTTAAACACGTGCGCCTAACGCGTGTGGACGAATCCACGCCTATGGGTGCATGGCTGAGGGCTCACGGCCTGCCGTGCCAGGGACTATATGTCGACTCTGGTATTGAAGCAGGGCGCTATCGCTCGGAGGCGGATGGCAAGCGAAGCAGCGATGCGATTGTTCCTGCTGATGTCGCCAAGGGGCCGACGACGCGCGCCTTGCTGCTCCGCGATGGTAGCCAGGAGCCAATCGACGATCTTGAATACGACTACATGGTGCATTTGGCGCACGACTTTGAGTTGATCTATGAGGGCGAGTCTCAAAAGCGCGAAGAGCGCCATATCGCTCAGACGCTTCAGATTGGCATGAGAAATTCGCTTAGTGACGTTCCGGGTATCGCAACCGATTCGGTATACCTATCGGCAACGAATTCGGCGTTGGTCGGCGGCGACTTCTATACGCTTGTTCGTCTTCCCGACGATTGCGCCGTTATGATTTTGGGTGATGTGTCCGGCAAGGGAATCGAGGCGGCGTCGATGTCGGCGCTCGTTAAGACAGCGTTGACGGCTTATGCCTGGGAGGGCGCGGGGCCTGCACGCATGGCCCGCTCGCTCAATAGTATGCTCATGGGCTTTTCGAGGGTCGAGACGTTTGTGACGGCGTTTATCGCCAAGATCGATCTTAAAGCGGGCCGAGCTACCTATTGCTCGGCGGGACATCCTCCCACCATGGTCATCAGACCGTCGTCGACGCCGCTTGGCGGCACGGAAGCCCGAGGGGGAGAGGTGGAGCTCCTTGGGTGTCAATCGGGCGTAATCGGTGCCTTTGAAAGCATGGTGTACGAGACGGGCGCCTTTACGTTCGCTCCTGGTGACATGCTCTTTATGTATACCGACGGAACGATTGAAGCACGCGATCGCTCGGGTGCTTTCTTTGGCGAGCAGCGCCTTCGCGACCTTCTGCTCTCTGTCTCGGGTGAGGGCGTATCGGGAATCTGCGGTAAGGTCTTGGGCGAGCTTGACCGCTTTACCGAGTCGGCGCTGGACGATGACATCGCGCTGGTTTCCCTTGAATTTTTACGAGGTCGATCGTAGACCGCGACGCTTGACGGGCAAAATCTTCGCAGTTACAGACACGTATGCATCGAGCGAGCTCTTTTGGGGAACCATGGTCGTATGAATGAGTGGAATGACATAGCGGTTTTGACGCCACCGGGCGATATCGACATCGCCTCGGTGACCGCGTTGCGCCGACGGTTGGATAATTTGATCGGCCGGGGCGTGCGTCGTGTTGTCATCAATTGCCAGACTGTGAGCTTCATCGATTCGACGGGCTTGGCGTTTTTGCTCACGCGTGCCAGGGAGCTCATGAGGCGCGAGGGCTTGCTTTCGCTTGTTAATGCGTCCGATGAGGTCGTTCGCTTTTTGGAGATTGCCCGACTTGTCGACATCCTCCATGTTGCAGGGCCGCCGCGCGAGTCAATTCCTGCCATTCCGGTGGGGGAGTTGCCGCGCTGGAGCAAGAGCGTCGAGGTGCGCCAGGGCATCGAGAATCTTCCGTACTACCGACACCGTATTGCCGAGCTGCTTGAATCGCTTCCGCTGCGTCGTGACGAGCGCTATGACGTCGCATTGGCATCGGGCGAGGCGCTGGGCAACGCGTATGACCATGCGGACGGTATCGGATGCATCCTGACGGTTCAGGCCTATGGTGATCGCGTCGTGATTGAGGTCGTCGACCGTGGGGCGGGCTATTCGATCGACGGGTCGAGTGAGCCGGTTACGACTGAGGAACGCGGGCGTGGAATCAAGCTCATGCGCATGTTGGTCGACAACGTGGAGGTTGCCCGTCGTACGGATGGTGCCGGTACGCGCGTTCGGATGGTCAAGCTGTTTAGCGGAACGTTGGAATCGTGCGCCTAGTAAATCGTTTTGACATGTTTATCTGCCAAGAGCATGTGGCGGACAACTTTTTTGAAAAAAGTACTTGCGTCTTTTGGGCAACTCGCGTAAATTAATAACCCGCAAGCGGACATGGCTCAGTTGGTAGAGCACAACCTTGCCAAGGTTGGGGTCGCGGGTTCGAGCCCCGTTGTCCGCTCCATTGCATTTCCGGACCGTCTCAAGCGGTCCTTTTTCGGCGAAGTGGCCAAGTGGTAAGGCAGAGGCCTGCAAAGCCTTTACCCCCGGTTCGAATCCGGGCTTCGCCTCCAGGCAACATCCGGGCGCTCCGGCGCCCGTTTTGTTTTACATATGCGGACATGGCTCAGTTGGTAGAGCACAACCTTGCCAAGGTTGGGGTCGCGGGTTCGAGCCCCGTTGTCCGCTCCAAGCGCAACAGCCCGACTACCACGGTAGCCGGGTTTTTTCGTACCCGTTGTTTCGTACCCGTTGCTTGGCCTCGAACTTTTTTCAAATTATTCGAAAATAGTTCTTGCATTTGGGTGGATCATCCCGTATATTAAATCCTCGCAG
>NZ_QROM01000007.1:0-104313 GCF_003474365.1 Collinsella sp. AF38-3AC | reverse complement strand
GGGTGGATCATCCCGTATATTAAATCCTCGCAGGCGGACATGGCTCAGTTGGTAGAGCACAACCTTGCCAAGGTTGGGGTCGCGGGTTCGAGCCCCGTTGTCCGCTCCATTTGGGCGTTTAGCTCAGGGGGAGAGCGCTTCCCTGACACGGAAGAGGTCAGAAGTTCAAATCTTCTAACGCCCACCAAATGTTCGCAGCTCAGAGGCTATGTCCTCTGGGCTGTTTTGTTTTGGTCGCCAAATGGGTCGCCAAATCGCCGGCAAAAGGTACCTCGATTCATGAAAGAGCGGTTCTGAGCGTCTGTTTAGCCTTGTCATCTCAATCGAGTGGGGGTTGACCATTTTGAATATAACCGTACATCTCGTTGATGTTTCTGCGATCGATCTCGGCGAGACCGTTGATATGGCATTAATCGCGGGACGCTATGCCTTACGTGCTTCCAACGGGGATCTCCCAATTGCGTCTCGGAGGGAAGCTGCAGGCGTGGGTCTGCTGCTTCGCGACGCCCTGGGTGTCTTCGACGACACCCAGCTTGCGCGTTCTGCTTTCGGCAAGATCGAGCTTGCGGATGGGGAGGCACCCTCTATTTCCATTTCACATGGTGGAGGCATGGTTGTCCTCGCTGTTTCCGATGTTGCTCGGTCGGTTGGAGGACCTATTGGCGTGGATATCGAGGCGATCGATGAGATTGCTCCCGTTGCGGTTGGGCGTATGGTGAACGATGACGAGCGCGCGTGGATTAACGCTGCTCCCAATTTGCAAGAACGCAATCTTCGCATGAGTCAGACGTGGACGAGCATCGAGGCCATCCTCAAGGCTGAAGGCGTGGGGTTTTCGATTGACCCTCGCAAAGATGGCATGCCCGGCGGATGGAATACTTCGTCGGTGACATACGGTCGCTGTCTCATCTCTTGTGCGGCACGCTCTAAGCCTCGTATCGTCGTCAAGGAGCATGCCTTTCGGGTAGCATAGGAGCCAATCGCCAATAGGGAAGGCCGCCATGTCACTGAACGCTCAAAACGATATTGCTTCACGGATCGAGGATGCCGTCTTTGAACTTATGGCGACAACTCCGGTGCAGTCGATTAAGGTGGCCGAGGTACTTCGCCTTGCCCATACATCCAAATCGACGTTCTATCGCTGTTATCGCTCTGTCGATGATGTGGTTAAACGTTTTGAAGATGAGCTGCTCCAGAATATGCAGGACATCAATGATGTTGCGCTGGAGGCTCGCTTTGGCGATGCGCAGCTGGACCCTACGCCCACGATGATCAAGCGCATGGAGATCCTCAAGACTAATCGCTCGAAAGTTTTGGCGCTTAACAGCGATAACGGCGACCCCGTGTTTGCTCACAAGGCAACGATCTTTATGCATGACTATTTTCGCAATCGGCTTCGCTCGACATTTTCCGATGAAACGGACCTCGACCTGTATCTAGCATTTGCGCTTGCGGGCCACCATAACCTCATTCAGTATTGGCTCGAGGCCCGGCCCGACCTTGAGGCGCGCACCGTTGCCGCCGCCCTCAATCGCATGTTCTACGCACCGCTCTTTGTCGACGATGCATCGCGTCATCAACACCCACGTATTCCCGATTTTGAAAGGCCAGTCGCGTGAGCGGTCGATATTTGGGGATAAACGGTTGTATTCAGGTCGAGTTTTAGATATCTCTGATCATTAGCTCAAATAATACGAGTCCGTTTATCTGCTATTTGGAACGCTTAGCCCCGATGCGTCCCATATGATGGGACACATCGGGGCTTTTTGTCTCACGTGTCTCGTTTAACCCCTCATAAACTAAAGCTACGTTCAAAAGAACCACTGCAGTAGTTCAACGTGTGACGGCACAGAAAAGCCGCGAGCGCTCTCTCACCTTCGCTCGCGGCCGGACTGCGCCATCACTCCGTACACCTTCACATGATTAGGATGTGATATTCAGTGGTTACGCTCGGAAAGAACATGCGCAGCGTCTCGATTGTAGGCGTGGGCTGCACCCCGTTCAAGGATTTTGAGGAGCATCCCGAGACCCAGGGTATTGGCGAGGGCGAGGCGTTTGGCTATGCGGCCCTCGAGGCAATTGCCGATGCCGGTCTTGAGCCCCGCGATATCGACTTTTTCTATCACGGCAGCGCCAATCCGTATCTCGTTGGCGATTGCATTACCCCCAACATGCAGGTTGCCGATTGGTTTGGCGTTCGTGCCAAGGGCTCCGTCCATCATTCCGAGGCTTGCTGCACGGGTTACGTCGCCCTTGAGCAGGCCGTGATGGCGGTTGCTTCCGGTGCTTACGACGTTGTCCTTACGGGTGCCTGCGATTTGGCTTCGACTCTTCCCGTCGAGCATATGCCCTCCCATATTCGTCAGGACTTTACGCTCGACGTCATGATTCCCTCGCTCGATAAGATCTATGACCGCGCGTATGGTCGCCCGCTCGACGGCGCCTTTGGCGTGTCGTTCGACAACTGGATCAACGAGTATTCGATGCAGTACGACCTTACCGCCGATCAGATTGATGACGCCCTGAACGGCCTTACCAAGAGCCTTCGCCGCGGTGCCGTCCTGAATCCCCTTGCCTGGTACGAGACTACGGTCGAGGAGGACGCGAAGGCAGCCGGGTTCGATACCGCCGACGAGTATCTCAAGAGCATGTATAACCCGCGCGTTACGCAGTACCTGCGTGTTACCGGCTTTGAGAAGAAATGCGACGGTGCCGCAGCTGTTGTCGTGATGCCCACGGAGAAGGCCAAGGCCATGGGCGTGCCGTATGCGCCTATTGAGGTTTTGGGTACGGGCGCTTCTGCGGTCGAGGCCGGCCTGCTTCACAACGAGCACTGGGCTACCGAGCTTGCCGCCAAGCAGGTCTACGACCTTACCGGCGTGAGCCCCGACGAGATCGACCTGTTTATGTGCAATGACTTCTTCCTTGCTTCCGAGATCGTCTCGGCTGAGGAGTGCGGCTATATTCCGCGCGGCGAGGCTTGGAAGTACGCGATCGATGGTCGCACCGCTTTTGACGGCGATAAGCCCATCAACCCGCACGGTGGTCGTTGCAACTTCGGTCACGCCCATGGTGCATCCGGCATCGCCGATATCGTTGAGGCCGTCAAGCAGATGCGTGGCGTCGCCGGTGCTACCCAGATGAAGAAGGTTCCCGAGACGGCGTTCCTGCGCGGTTTTGGCGGTTCTCAGAACGTGCGCTGCCAGATTCTTCGTACCGTCGCCTAAGCGACCGCGGTTTTCGATTTCCCATAAGGAGTATTCTCATGCAACTCAAAGATATGGAGCCCGTGGTCAAGAAGTTCTACACGGGTCTTGAAGAGGGCATCTATTGGGCGCGCCAATGCCCCGAGTGCGGAGCCGTCGAGTTTCCGCCCCACCTTGCCTGCAATGCCTGCGGCTATCACAAGACCGATTGGGTCCAGGTTTCCGGTCACGGCCATCTGATCGATTTTACCTTGCCTGGTCCGCAGAACGACAAGCCCTACCTTAAGGAGTATGGCAAGTACGCCTACGGCGCCGTTGATATCGACGAGGGTTCTCAGTACACCTACGTCATCTACGGCATTACCAAGAAGAAGGCCCCCGAGATTCGCGCCAAACTCATGGCGGGCGAGACCGTTGGCGTCCATGCCAAGGTCATCGACCGTCCGGGCTACAAGGAGCTTACGTTCGAGCTTGACGACTAAGTTTTCACCCTTGTAACAATTCGATTCCTCTCTTAGGCCACGGCGGGACCCATGTCTCCAGCCCGCCGTGGTCGCCCCTCTTTTTTATCTTAGAAAGGCTTTGCCATGAACGAAGAACTCACTCAGCAGATCTGCGATTTTGCCAAGTCCGCCTACAACTATGACGGCGATGTGACCCCCGAGACGACGTTCGAGACCCTGGGCAAGGGTTCGATGAAGATGATCGCCCTGACGTCCATGATCGAGAACGAGCTCGATGCCGAGGTTCCCGTTCGCGAGGTCATGGTCATGAAGACCATCGGCGAGCTTATCGAGCGCACTGCCGAAGAGATGGAGTAACTGCCATGGACCTGATGCAGACCCTGCGCGAGCAGGCTGCCGCCAAGCCTATGCGCGTTGCTTTTCCCGAGGGCGAAAACGAGACCATGATGCAGGCGGTCGCAAAGATCGCCGCCGAGCATCTTGCCGAATGCGTGCTGGTTGGCGACGGCGGTAAGCTCAAGGAGCTTGCCGACGAGCGTGGTATCTCCCTTGACGGCATCGAGATTGTCGATGTGACCGACGAGGAGGCGAACGCCGCTTGTTGCGAGCGCTACCTTTCTCATCCGGATTGCAAGTTTAAGCCCAAGGGCGCTGCGCGCCGTATGACGCGTCCGCTTGAGCGCGCCCTGATTTTGCAGGTGCTCGGCGATGTCGACGTTATGTTCGCCGGTATCGATAACGCTACGGGCGATATCATCCTGGCGGGTCAGGCCATCGTCGGTCTTGCTGACGGGGTGGACACTGTGAGCTCGTGCGGTATCGCCGACATTCCCAACTGGAACGGCGGCGAAGGTGGCCTTTTGGCTTTTGGCGATTCTGCCGTTTGCGTTGACCCCACGAGCGAGGAGCTTGCCTCGATCGCGATTTCGTCGAGCGAGACGGTGCGCTCTCTGACCGGATGGGATATCCGTTGCGCGTTGCTTTCGCATTCGACTGACGGTTCGATGGACAATGAACTTGTCGACAAAGTGCGCCGTGCTCGCGAGATTGCCAACGATCGCCGTCCCGATCTTGCCATCGACGGCGAGTTCCAGTTTGATTCGGCAATTAACCCCAAGGTTGCGGCCAAGAAGGTGCATCGTGAGTCCGCTGTTGCGGGCCAAGCCAACGTGGTCATCTGGCCCGATATCAACGTGGGCAATATCGGCGTCAAGATCATCCAGAATCTGACCGGCGCCAATGCTTACGGTCCCATGCTTCAGGGCTTCAAGAAGATCGTGTGCGATTGCTCGCGCTCTGCGCCCGTCGATGAGATCGTCGGCAACGTGGTGATGAGCTGCGTGCGCGCTCAGGCGCTTAAGGAGGCTTAAGGTATGTCCGATAAAAAGACTCCCTGGCGCATCCTGGTAATCAACCCGGGTTCCACTTCCACGAAGGTGGGCGTTTTTGAGGGCGATGAGTGCAAGCTCAGTAAGAACGTTGCGCACGATGCGAAGGACCTTGCCCAATTCGACGGGGTTTCGGCTCAGATGCCGTATCGCTGCGATCTGATTCTCGGGGCACTGGAGGAGGCGGGCCTAAAGCTCGAGGTCTTTGATGCTTTTGTCGGTCGCGGCGGTGGCTTGCTTTCGCTGCCCGGTGGTACGTATGCCATCAATGAGGTCATGCTCGAGCATGCTCGCGTTGGCGCAAATGGCATTCAACACCCGGCGCAGCTGGGACCCCAGATTGCCTACGAATTTGCCGTGAAATGTGGCAAGCCCGCCTTTGTGGTGAATCCTCCCGATACTGACGAGCTGTGCGACCTCGCACGTATGACGGGCATTAAGGGCGTGTATCGAAACGTGCATCTGCACGCCCTTAATCTCAAAGAGACCGCCATCCGCCATGCGGCAAAGCTCGGTTGCCCCTATGATGAGTGCAACTTCATCGTTTGCCATATCGGCGGCGGCATCTCTATCTCGGCTCATCTTAAGGGCAAGATGGTGGACGGCAACGACATCGTCGGCGGCGAGGGCCCCATGGCACCGACGCGCTGCGGATCGGTTCCCGCGATCGAGGTCGCAAAGTACACCGCGGAACACGGCCTTGATGTCGCCCGTGCCCATTGCATGAAGACCGGCGGTTTTGTCGATCTTTTGGGTACCTCCGATGCCATCGAGGTGTGCGAGCGTGCCGCTGCGGGCGATAAGGCTGCAGCTCGCGCCTGGGATGCAATGGTTTACCAAATCTGCAAGTGGATTGGCGAGATGGCCTGTGTGCTGAAGGGCGACGTCGACGGCATCTTGCTCGGAGGTGGCATGGTCCACAGCAAGGAGCTCGTTGCCTCGATTGAGGAATGCTGCTCTTGGATCGCCCCCGTGTCGGCTTATCCCGGCGAGTTTGAGCTCGAGGCGATGGCGTCTGGCGCTTGCCGCGTGCTCGATGGTGTCGAGGAAGCGCTCGTGTACAGCGGAGAACCCGTGTTCACCGGATTCAACGACTAATAGTGCTGTGTTTGGGGCGGCCGCTGGTGATGCCTGGCCGCTCCGACCCTTTTCTTTAAGTGTAAGGATGGATCATGGATAAAAGCAAGATCAAGTACCTGGTGGGCATTTATGCTGCCGCCATGTGCATTATGGGCATGTTGGTGCCCGTCCCCATCGTGGCCTCTGTCGCGGCGGCGTTTCCCAACGAGAACATCGCTGCCGTTCAGATGATTATCGGCATCATCCCGTTGATGATGGCGCTGTCCGCCATGCTCGTGTCTTCCCAGCTCGCTTCGCGCGTGTCCAAGAAGAAGACGACGCTCGTCGGTCACGTTATCGTGATGCTGGCAGGCGTCTCGGTGCTGGTGTTCCACGACTCGCTCGGCCAAGTCTTAGCGGCTTCTGCTGTCATGGGCCTTGGTCTCGGTGCCGTGCAGAATTCAACGGACGCTCTTATCGCGGATTACTTTGGCGGAAAGCAGCGTTCGTTTGTCATGGGCATCTACTCCACCTTTGTTGCTCTTGGCGGCATTATCTGGACCATGGTGTCCGGTATTTTGGGTTCCGCCGAATGGTTTCATAGCTATGCGGCGTACTTCATCATGATCATTTTCATCGTGATTGAGGCTGTTTGTCTTCCCGAGGGTCATCTTGAGCCCAAGCGCAAGGTCAATGTGTTTGCCAATATGCCTAAAGAGGTCGCGATTATCACGCTCATGAGCTTTGTGTTCGTACTCACGTTCCAGCTCTTCAGCTCCAACGTTTCGCTGCTTGTTGTGGGTCGCGGCTTTGGCGGTACCGTGGAGGCCGGTCTTGCCTCTACCGTTATGACCGTTGCCGGTATTGCGGCTGGTCTTTTGGTCGGTCCGCTGTTTGCCAAGTTTAAGAACCTGGCTATGCCGATTGCGTGGGGCGTGACGCTCGTTGGCCTGGGCCTGACGCTGGTTGCGCCCGCCTTTATGGTGCTGTGCGTTGCGGGCTTTGTCGTTGCGCTAGGCAAGGAGACCTACGTGCCGCTGGAGGGCAATTTTGCCGCCGGCAACTCTGCCCCCGAGGGACGTGCGTTTAACCTTGCCATTGGCATGGCCGGCATCAACTTTGGCATGGCACTGTCTCCCATTGTGTTTGAGGCCGTGACGTCGCCGTTTGGTGCGACGATTGACCAGAAGTTCATCGCCGGCATGATCGTCTGTGCGGCTTGTGTCGTCTTTGGCGCCATCAAGTATCGCAAACTCACCCCGGCCCAGCTTGCCGAGGCCGAGAAGATGGCGGCCGGCGGCGAGGCGGAGTAGCCGTTCGAGTAGTTGCTTTGCCGCACATCATGTTTTATCGGGGCCGCCGACATATGCCGGCGGCCCTCTTTCTATCAATGACTTTGAAAGGCTTACGGCTATGAAATTACCTGTCAACCGCGTTACCGGTATTCTCAACGGCTTCTTTAACCCGCTATTGCTCTGCGCGTTTCTCCCCATCATTGAAGGGGCGCCCGGCTTGGATCTGACGAGCCCCACGGGCTTTTGGGGACAACTCATCGTGGCCACGGTGATCGCCGAGGTTCTGAGCGCACTCCCGCTGTTTGGCAAAACGGTTGGTATGTGCCTGGACTTTTTTGGTTTTGAGCGGGGGAGTGCGTCACACAAGATCGCCGGTACGGTCATCGGTGCCACGCTCCTTTTTATGGTAATCGGTTTTGGCGAGATTGCCTTCCGGGGAGGATTCGGAACGATTGAAGGCCGTACGTTCTTCGCGCGTTGGGCAGGTCTTGTCACAAAGGGGTGGGCTTTTGTGGTTATCGCCGGCGTGCTGCTCGATCCCTTTACAGCGGCTCTCGGCCGCATGGCAGCTCGCGAAGAGAAGAAATAGTTCCTCGCCTATCGAATGCCGGCGGACGGGGTGCCGGGGCTGCAGTCTTCCGAGCGTTTGCAGTCCTGTCACTCCGTCCGCCGGCATTCGACCGCAACATGTTGGTCAAGCATAATCTTTTGGATTCTTTTGGCGTGAGCGGCTTGGTTTTGGTAGGATTTGTCGGCGGCTTGACTAAGGGGGTTTTATAACTGCCATGCAGGTAGCCGTGTTGGTAATGTTTTACCGACTTGCCAAGAGCCCCTCATAATTTATGTGTCTGCAAAATGACCAATTGCTTTGACCTGCTAAAACACTATATGTTGTGTTTGATCTAAAAAAAGAATACAGGATATAGATGCGTCTTTGTCGTATGATAGATGGCGGACAGAGAACGAAGGCCTTAACTGCCTCTTTTGAACGTGTCCCCGAGCCGCTTGATCGGCTCCTGGGCATGTCCGCATGGAGGCATATGGTTTATCGAGAACACAGATTGCGCGACGGCGCCGCAAGACAGGGGCACGCCCTGCCGGGCATCGTTTGGCTCTGAAGCGCAATGAGACTACGACGCGAAAGAGGCAAGAGGATGAAGATCATCAAGCGCAGCGGCACCGAGGTCGTCTTTGACATCGAAAAGATCGTCAATGCCATCCGCGCCGCAAACTTGGAGGTCGAGGAGAGCTCTCGTCTAACCGACCGTCAGGTGGTTTATGCGGCACAAAACGTTGCCGAGGCATGTGAGAATGCCGGACACACCGTTTCGGTCGAGGAGATCCAGGATTTGGTCGAGGACGAGATCATGCGTCTCGACTGCTACGAGGTTGCCCGCCACTACATCATCTATCGCTATGTTCAGAGCCTGAAGCGCCAGAAGAACACGACCGATGACAAGATTCTGTCGCTCATCGAGTGCAACAACGAAGAGGTCAAGCAGGAGAACTCCAACAAGAACCCGACCGTCAATTCCGTCCAGCGTGACTACATGGCCGGCGAGATCTCCAAGGATCTGACTCAGCGTGTGCTGCTGCCCCAAGAGATCGTGGATGCCCACAATGAGGGCCTGATCCACTTCCACGATTCCGACTACTTTGCCCAGCACATGCATAACTGCGACCTGGTGAACCTGGAGGATATGCTCCAGAACGGTACTGTTATCTCGGGTACGCTGATTGAGAAGCCGCACAGCTTCTCGACGGCCTGCAACATCGCGACGCAGATCATCGCCCAGGTTGCATCCTCCCAGTATGGCGGCCAGTCCATCTCGCTGACCCATCTCGCCCCCTTTGTTGAGGTGAGCCGTCAAAAGATTCGCGGCGAGGTCGCCCGCGAGCTCGAGGAGCTCGGCGTTTCCGCATCCCCCGAAAAGGTCCGCGAGGTTGTTGAGGACCGTCTGCGTGACGAGATCCGTCGCGGCGTCCAGACAATTCAGTATCAGGTCGTGACCCTTATGACCACCAACGGTCAGGCGCCGTTCGTGACGGTCTTCATGTATCTCAACGAGGCTCGTTCAGCGCAGGAGAAGCACGACCTTGCCATGATTGTGGAGGAGACGCTCCGTCAGCGCTATGAGGGCGTTAAGAACGAGGCCGGCGTGTGGATCACTCCGGCGTTCCCCAAGCTTATCTACGTGCTCGAGGACGATAACGTTTACGAGGATTCCCCGTACTTCTACCTGACTCAGCTGGCTGCGAAGTGCACCGCCAAGCGCATGGTGCCCGACTACATCTCCGAGAAGAAGATGCGCGAGCTCAAGCTGTCGAAGGGCGAGACCGCGGGCAACGGCGACTGCTATACCTGCATGGGTTGCCGCAGCTTCCTGACGCCCGACCGCTCTGGTAACGGATTTAACAACGTGGCCAACGCGCTAAACTATGACCCGAACAAGCCCAAGTACTACGGTCGCTTTAACCAGGGCGTTGTGACCATCAACCTGCCCGATGTTGCGTTGAGCTCGCATCAGGACATGGACAAGTTCTGGAAGATCTTCGACGAGCGTCTTGAGCTGTGCCATCGCGCCCTGCTGTGCCGTCATGAGCGTCTGATGGGTACGCTTTCGGATGCCGCACCGATTCTTTGGCAGTACGGCGCCCTGGCGCGTCTGAAGAAGGGCGAGACGATCGACAAACTGCTCGTGGGCGGATACTCCACCATCAGCCTGGGCTATGCCGGCCTGTATGAGTGCGTCAAGTACATGACGGGCCACAGCCACACCGAGAAGGAGGGCACGCCCTTTGCCATGGCCGTCATGCAGCGCATGAACGACAAGTGCGCCGAGTGGAAGGCAGAAAGCGATATTGACTTCTCGCTGTACGGGACCCCGCTTGAGTCGACGACCTACAAGTTCGCCAAGTGCCTACAGCGTCGTTTTGGCATCATCCCAGGCGTGACGGACAAGGGCTACATCACCAACAGTTACCACGTCCACGTGTCCGAGGAGATCGACGCATTCGACAAGCTCAAGTTCGAGGGCATGTTCCAGCAGCTTTCGCCGGGCGGCGCCATCTCCTATGTCGAGGTTCCCAACATGCAGGACAACCTCAAGGCTGTCATCCGCGTGATGCAGTACATCTACGACAACATCATGTACGCCGAGCTCAACACCAAGAGCGACTACTGCCAGGTGTGCGGCTACGATGGCGAGATCAAGATTGTCGAGGATGACGGCAAGCTGGTGTGGGAGTGCCCCAGCTGCGGCAACCGCGACCAGGAGAAGATGAACGTCGCCCGTCGTACGTGCGGCTACATCGGTACCCAGTTCTGGAATCAGGGTCGAACCGAGGAGATCCGCGACCGCGTGCTGCATCTCTAATAACCATCTCAGGCTGTCCCGTAGCGAGGCCCCGGACCTTTACTCGCTATTTCGGACAGTCCTGGCTCACGACGGAGGCGCCACTGGCGCCTCCTGTTCGTGCGGAACTCATATCGAGCAAAGGTCCGGGGCCTCGCTACGGGACAGCCAAGTTGATGTAGCTGAGATGCAGCATGCGGTCTGCTCGCCCCTCGAAGTTCTTAGCGGAAATGAGTTGACTTGCAACAACGCTTTGCTTGCGATGACGGTTGAGCTGCAACCCAGTTTTTATTGGACCTCGAACCCTATGCTCGATGTTCGCTTCGTTCATTGAGTTACCCTTTGCATGAGGCCGGGACATATCGTCCCGCCCGCAGTTTCGCAGGCCGCAGGCCGAGAATGTTTGAGGACGGGATGATATGTCCCGGCCTCCCGGGAGAGTTACCTATGAACTATGCGAACATTAAGTATTTCGACATTGCTGATGGGGAAGGCGTCCGCACTTCTCTGTTTGTGAGCGGGTGCCGTCGTGGGTGCAAGAATTGCTTTAACTCCGTCGCGTGGGACTTTGCCGCGGGCGAGCCGTTCGATCGTGCCGTCGAGGACAAGATTATCGAGAGCCTCGATCATCCCTTTATTGACGGCCTGACGATTCTGGGCGGCGAGCCTATGGAGCCCGAGAATCAGGCGGGGCTCGTTGAGTTTGTTGAGCGTGTTCGTGCTGCTTATCCCGCGGGGTCAGGAAAGACCATTTGGTGTTTTACCGGCGACGTGCTCGAGGAGCTTATGCCGGGCGGTTGCCACCATACCGAGGCAACGGATCGTATCCTTGCCTGCCTCGATATGTTGGTGGATGGCCCGTTTGTTCAGGATCTGTACGATATCTCATTGCGCTTTAGGGGTTCGAGCAACCAGCGTGTGATCGATATGAACGCTACGCGTGCCCGTGCTGAGCGCGAGGGCGTTGCGCTTTGTGATGCGGTTGAACTTTGGCGTGATGATCCGGTCTATTCGACCCATACTATGTAGCTTGTGGTCGATGCCGGAGGGCGTGGTACCATAGCGCGAACGTGAAATCGGAAAAGTGAGGCCCAGATGGTCGATCAGGAAAAAGTCGAGGCCGCCATTAAGCTGTTGCTTGAGGGCATAGGCGAGGACCCAACTCGTGAGGGCTTGCTGGAGACCCCGGCGCGCGTTGCCCGTATGTATGGCGAGATTGCCGGCGGTATGGACCAGAGTGCCGAGGAGCATCTGTCCAAAACTTTTGCCGTCGCTTCGAACGATTTGGTTATCGAGCGCGACATCACGTTTTACTCGCTGTGCGAGCACCATCTGCTGCCGTTTTATGGCAAGGCTGCGATCGGCTATATCCCTAACGGTCGCGTGGCTGGGCTTTCTAAGCTTGCTCGCACGGTTGAGGTCTACGCCCGCCGTCTGCAGCTGCAGGAGCAGCTGTGCGCGCAGGTTGCCGATGCCCTCATGGATTATCTCGCTCCCCAGGGAGCGATTGTGCTCATGGAAGCTGAGCATATGTGCATGACCATGCGCGGCGTGCAAAAGCCTGGCACCAAGACCGTGACGCTCGCTCGCCGCGGCGTCTTTGAGACCGATCCCGCGCTCGAGGAGCGGTTCTTTAGGATGCTGGGCCGCTAGCCATGAGAGTCGTCAACGACTTTACATCGAAAACCGATGAGGGGACGCCGCGTCGCGGCTTTATGGCTTCGGGCCTGGCCCCTTTTGGATCCATGCCTCGCATCGATTACATTTGTGCCAACGGGCTGTTCCGGCGGCACCTGGGCAATATTGCACAGCTGGAATCGGGGCGCATCTTCTGCCGCCACGGTATTGACCATCTTCTCGATGTCGCTCGCATTATGTGGATCAAGGATCTCGAGGAACAGCTCGAATTTGACCGCGAGGTCATCTACGCCACGGCACTTCTTCACGATATCGGCAAAGATGAACAGTACGAATCGGGTATATCCCATGATGTTGCAAGCGAACGCGTCGCTGATGCAATTCTTGGCGGCATGCCCGATAACGTGGCGTTTGAGCCGGCCGATGCCGCAGCCATTAAGACGGCCATTTTGGGCCATCGAAAGCTGCGCGTGAACAGCCAACCGCTTGAGCGTCTGCTCTATGCAGCCGACAAAGCGTCGCGCGCCTGCTTTGCATGCCCCGCGCGCAATGCTTGCAACTGGAGCGATGATAAAAAGAACCTGTCGATTCGCGTGTAGTTAGTTTGCGCGGTCGGGGTTCTAAACGAAGGAGACGATCGCGATGAGTAACAAGAAACTGCCCGAGAGTGCAACCAAGGTTGAGGGTGCCGAGCTCGCCCGCCGTGGACGGGGCGAAATATCCACCGCAACGGCGGTGCCCCACGTGAGCTATGACGATCTGCGCCATGCCGACCGTATTGTCATTGACGGCATTGAGGTTTTTGCCAACCATGGCGTGTATCCCGAGGAGAACTCGCTGGGTCAGAAGTTCATCGTTTCTCTGGTGCTCTATGCCGACCTGCGCGCGGCGGGGGAGCACGATAACCTGGATGCCTCGATTGACTATGGCTCGGTGTGCCACGATGTCGATGGCTATCTGCGCGAGCATACGTTTAAGCTCATCGAGGCGGCAGCCGAGGGGACAGCCCAGATGCTGCTACGTCGTTACCCCCTGCTGCTTGGTGTGCGCATAAAGCTCGATAAGCCGTGGGCTCCTGTTGGCCTGCCTCTGGCAAGCTGCGGCGTCGAGATCGAGCGCGTGCGCTAACCGGTTCTAATACGTCTCTATGGGTGGCTGCTTGAGCCGCTGCGACAGGGCTCTATTGTTGGGGCAGTACGTGTCGAGCAGGGTGTGGAACCGCTGGTTGTGGCTCGGCTCGAGTAGATGGACGAGCTCGTGGGCAACAACCATGTCGAGGCACTTGATGGGGTAGGCGGCAAGTTCGCGTGCGATGCGAATTGCTGCGGTTTTGGGTGTGCATGAGCCCCAGCGCGTCTTCATACTGCGCACGGAGGCGCGGGAGACGGCGACGCCCATTGCGATTTCGTATGCGTGCACAATATCGCGCAACGCTGCGGTGACTTCGGACGTATAGAGCTGGTCGGTGCGGGCCTGGAGCTCATCGGGCGTTAAGCCGTCGAGGGCTGTGCGCTGCTTTGCTTGTGTGCTCCCACTTGGCTCGTCGGCACCCATAAAGCTTGCGAAGGTGGCCTGCTTGGGCCGCGGTGCGGGTGATGCAAAGTTATGATCGAGCGCGTCCTGTACCGTGATGGGCTTGCCCCAAAGCGCAATGATGGACGAGGGACTGAGCGGCTCTCGCGCCGTCGCCTGACGTTGCTCGCGCTGGACAAGTCGGCTGATAATCCAGGCGCTGTTGCGCTTCACAAACGCTTCGATACGCTCGCGGCTGGCGCCGATCGGTGCGCTGGCGTGGACCTCGCCGCTCGATGTGACGCGTAGGTTGAAGTTCTTGACGCGCTTTTTGGTAACGACGACGGGGATGGGCGTCCCATCCGGTCGGGATACGGAAATCGTAAACTGCTGCGTCAAAAGCGGTCCTTCAGATTGGGGACGGGCTGGCATGTCGACCGTTCGGCATGCCGGCCCGCTCAGGGGATGTGAAATTAATAACGCTCAAAGAAGGCAAGTGCGTTGTCGCTGCAGAGCTTCTGCATCACGGTCTTGCCAAAGTGCTTGGAGAGCATGTTCTGGAATTCTGGCATCTTGCTGGCATCGGAGAGGAAGGCGGGTACCTTGGCGCCGTCCCAGTCGCCGCCGAGCGCGATGACGTCCTCGCCACCCAGGTCAAGCCAGTGTTCGATATGCGCCGCCAGCTGGTCGAAGGTGACGTCCGCGGCGGTCTCGTCGGTTGCGCTGTTGGATAGGAACTCGCTGCAGTAGTTGAGGCCGACGATGCCGCCCATGTCGCGAATGGTGCGGAACTGGTCGTCGGTGAGGTTGCGCTTGACGCCGCAGACGGTGCGGGAGTTGGAGTGGCTGGCGACGAAGGGGCGCGTGGCGCGGGCGACAACCTCGTTAAAGCACTCATCGTTGAGGTGGGAGACGTCGAGCACCATGCCGGCGTGCTCCATCTGCGTAAGCGCCTCGATGCCGGCGGCGGTGAGGCCGGCGTGGGTGTCGTGGCCGCTCGCGAGCGGTCCCTGCGCGTTCCAGCTAAGCGAGGACATGAGTACGCCCAGGCTCTTGAGCACTTCGATCAGCGCGGGGTCCTCGGCAAAGAACGTGGCGTTTTCGATGGTATGGATGCAGGCGACCTTGCCGTCTTTGAGCGCGGGGCGAATGTCTGCGGCGCTGCGCACGTTGACCATACGGTCGTGATTGAGCATGGCCTGGCCGCTCATGTGCGCCATGATCTGCGCCTGGAAACGCGCTGCGTGGGCGGCGGGAATCTCGTCGGGGACAAACGTGGCGAAGCACTGTGCCCACGGCGTGTTGCCGATCTTTGCGAGCGAGATGGCGCAGGCGTTGCCCTCGATGAGGTCGAAATCTTGCGGATGCGTTTCGTCGCCGGGGAAATAACCGTCGGTGCCGGCGGTAAAGCGCAGGTCGAGATCGAGCGTGGCCCAGCCGATGCGGTCGGCGGTGTCGCAGTGTAGGTCGAATACGGGATATGCCATGGTTCCTCCGGTTGCAGCGTTTCTTTGCAAACTGTCTTTGAATTGTATGACTAGGGTATAGTTAGCGCCATATGTTCACGGCGGCCCGCGTTGTGCGCCGCCCTTAACACGGAGGTTACCATGTCCAACCAGGGCAAGAAGGTCAAGACCCATTATCGCGGCACGCTCGACGACGGCACGCAGTTCGATAGCTCCTACGATCGCGGCGAGCCGCTGGAGTTCACCTGCGGCGCCGGTCAGATGATCAAGGGCTTCGACGCCGCTGTTGTCGACATGCAGGTGGGCGAGAAGAAGACCGTGCACATTCCTGCTGCCGATGCCTACGGCGAGCACAACCCCGAGATGGTTCTGACCTTCCCGGCCGAACAGGTTCCCGACATCGAGCAGATCGAGAAGGGCATGAAGCTCTTCCTGTCCACGCCGAGCGGTATGCCCGTCCCCGCCGTGGTCATCGACGTAACGCCCGAGGCCGTGACGCTCGACGCCAACCACGAGCTCGCCGGCAAGGACCTCAACTTTGATATCGAGCTCGTCGAGGTCGAGGACTAGTTGATGCCCGCGGACCTGGTAGCTACGGAGCGCTTGGGAAATCTCAACGACCCGTCCTATGAACTTTTGCTTCGTCGGGAGCTGGGCGGTGTCTTTGAGACTGACGAGCTGCTGCTCGATTGGGATCAGGCTGATGTATGCGCGTTTGCGGGCGTGACGGAGCTGGGGCGCACGGTCGATGTTCGGCTGGATTCCGCTGACGGCGGTCGTCTTGCCGACGGCGACGTGCTCGCCATCGACCGTTCGGGCATGGTGCCCGTGGCGGTTGTCGTGCGCCTGCGCAGCGCCGAGGTTTATTTGGTCGAAGTTGACCGCATGGACCCGATTGCGCTCGCGCATGCGTGCTGGGAGATCGGCAATATGCACGCTCCGCTTTTCCGAGGCGACTCGGACGAGCATACCGTGCGCATGTATACGCCGGTGCAGCCTGTTTTGGGCCGCATGCTCCGGGGTGTCGAGGACGTTCGGCTCTCGGTGGTTACCCATGAACTCGATGTGGACCGGCGCTTTGCATCGAGTGCGGCGGAGGTCGTCGTGAGCATGGCTCCCGACTTTACCATCGTAAAAAAGACGCGCGGCTAAGCGCGCGTATGCGCAAGACGGGCTTTGAGGGGCGACCAATCAAGGTCCGTCTTGCTGTTGATAGGAGGCTTTGGGGAAAGCATATGGGTCTTGAGGGAATCAAGCTGATTGCATGCGATTTGGATGGCACGTTGCTGCATCCGGGGGAGCGCGAGCCGCGTTCCGAGGCCTTTGAGCTCATCGACGAGCTGCATCGTCGCGGTATCGTGTTTATGCCGGCGAGCGGCCGTCAATATGCGAGCTTGCGCTATCTGTTTGCCCCGGTGGCCGATGAGCTCGCCTATGTATGCGAAAACGGAGCCCTGGTGATGAACGAGGGGCATGCCGTTGTCAAGCGTTCCATAGAGCGTAGCCTTGCTATGGATATCGCGAATGCCGTGGTTGCGTATCCCCACGCCGACGTGACCCTTTCGTGCGAGGGGCACCTCTACACCATGAGCGGCAACGATGCGTTTGTTGACCACCTGCGTTATGAGGTCCACTGCGATGTGGCGGTGGTCGACCGTCCCGAGGACATCGACGAGGACGTCATTAAGATTGCCTTCCAGACGCCCGAGGTGGAGCAGCCGGCGGCCTTGGAGTATTTCGAGCGCCTCTTTAGCGACCGTGTCGACGTGATGACGTCGGGAACCGAGTGGACGGACTTTATCGGCTTTGGTTCGGGTAAGGGTTCCGCGCTTGCCGATTACGGTCGTGTCCTGGGTATTTCGCCTGATGAGATGATGGCGTTTGGCGATAACGAAAACGACCGCGACATGCTCAACGTCGTGGGCCATCCCTATCTGATGGAGAGCTGCAATCCCTCTATGCGTGGCATCAACGACCGCGTCCGTTACGTACGCACGGTCGAAGAGGAGCTGCGCCGCCTGCTCGCCGAGTAGATATATGTGGCATGCTTAGAAATCTACTTTTTTGCTGCAGAGTGCAGAAAGGTGGATTTTAAGGCATGTCCCAAAGGCTGCTGGCAGTCGGGGCAGAGTCCTTCAAAGATGGTGTAGTGCGAGCTGACGCTCCATCCGATTTGCTCGGACGCCTTGGCGTCGAGCTGGGCATCGAAGGGAAGCGGTACGTCGATGACGCGGCTGCACGAGGTGCAGATGATATGCGCATGCGGCTCGATAGTGCGATCGAAGCGGCTCCCACCCGGTGTCTTAATAGAGAGAATATCCCCTGCGTCGGCTAAGAGATTGAGGTTGCGGTAGACCGTGCCGCGGCTGATCTTGTCATCCTGTTCGCGTACGGCGTTGTAGATTTCGTCGGCGGTGGGATGGTTATAGCTTTGGCGCACAGCGTCAAGAACCAGCTTTCGCTGCTTGGTATTCCTTCTTTGCACCGCCATACGCCTCGCCTCTTTTCTATCAACGGTCGTAGGTAAATGATACCGTATTTAGCACACAATACTAATAACGAGGAATGAAATCGTCTTCATTGGCAAGTGGGGCTCGGGTCTGGGCGTCTACGAGGCGAAAACGCGTTCCCATGCGCTCGTAGGAGGCATGAAGCGCCTCGAGATGAGACACGATGTTTGCCGGCGTGCCTTGTAGCTCCATCTCAACCGAGCCGTCTTCCATATTGCGCACCCAGCCGGTGAGGGAGCGCGCCTGCGCGAGGTTGGTGTTGGTGAAGCGGAAACCGACGCCCTGGACCCGCCCTTCCCACCGCAGGAAATAGCGCTGCGGGGCGTCTTGAGTGGCTTCGTCGCTTGCGAGTACGGTGAGCCTACGGCGCAGCTCGAGCTCGACGCCAGAGGGCTTTTGGGGTTCGCGGCCGCCGCCGTCGACGCCCGAGAAAAGCTTGTCGAAAAAACCCATCGCTAGGCCTGCTTGCCTGCGTCGGCCGGGAAGGCGATACCCGCCTGCTGACGCACGGCATCCATGATACGCAGCGACACGAGCGTGACATCGCGGTAGTGGCCAAGCTCGTGGCGTCCCGCTGGGGTCTCCCAAATCTCTTCCTTAACGTTATCGATGCCGCCGATAGCGGTGATAAAGTCTGCGAGTTCGTATTCCATAGTGTTGCACGATTTGGGCAGGTCGAGCACGCGGCCGTTGTCGCCCTGTTCGCGCGGTGCCTCGGTCGCCGAGCCGCGTACGACATCGCCGCGATAGTCGATGCGTACGTTGCGGGGCGTGGACAGATGATCAATCTGGATGGTGCCGCGCTCACCTTCGATTTGCGAGGGCAGCAGATCGTTGGTGATCTTGGAATGCGCAAGCTCGACGGAAATGCGGCCTCCGCCATAGCTGGCGAGAATGGAGCCGCAGCCGTCGATGGGGCCGTGCGTGAGCTGTCGCGTGGTGGGGTCGAGCAGAGTAGTCATGCTCGTAAGACCGGAGGGCATGCCGAAGATCTCGACCATGGGCTCGACGGTGTAGACGCCGATGTCCATGAGGGAACCCGATGCCATGTGGCAGTCGAAGATATTGGTGGCGCGCCCCGCGAGAACCTCGTTGTAGCGCGAAGAATACTTGCCAAAGCGCAACGATGCACGACGAATGGGCGCAATCTCGCCCAGGGCGTCCTCGACGGCGTGGAAAGCAGGGTCATGGAGCGGGCGCATGGCCTCGAGGGCTACGACGCCCGCCGCCTCGGCTGCGCGAAAGACCTCGAGCGCTTGCGCCTCGGTGGCACAAAAAGGCTTTTCGACGATAACGTGCTTGCCGCCGGCGATACAGGCGAGCGCCTGCTCGTAGTGGAGCGCATTGGGGCTGCCGATGTAGACGGCGTCGACGTCGGCGGCTGCCGCAAGCTCATCGAGTGAAGTAAAGCTTCGCTCGCCACCGCGCTCGGCGGTAAAGGCAGCACCGCGATCGGCATCGCGTGAAAGCGTGCCCACAAACGCGGCTTGGTCATTGGCGTTGACGACTTGGATAAAGTCGTCGGTAATCATGGATGTGCCGATGGTCGCTATGCGCAGCATGTATCCCCCTCGTGCCGTTCGGTTTACAGGATGAGTGTAGCGCGAGGAGGCAGGAAATAGCGTGCGAAAACGCCGTTACAGGTCGCTCTCGTTAAAGCCAGTGTCGATATCGAGGTTGCTGCCGTCGGCCGCCGTGGTGGCAAGTTCGTCGCAGCGCTCGTTGAGCTCATGGCCGGCGTGGCCCTTAACCCAGATGAACTCCACTTTGTGCTTGCTCTTTGCGGTGAGCAGGCGCTCCCACAGATCGCGGTTCTTGACAGGTTGCTTGTTGGCGGTCTTCCAGCCGCGTTTTTTCCATCCGTCAATCCAGTGCTTATTGAAGGCGTTGACGACGTACTGCGAATCGGAATGGACCTCGACCTCGCAGGGGCGGTTGAGCGCCTCGAGCGCCACGATAACCGCCATGAGTTCCATGCGGTTGTTGGTGGTCTTGGCGTAGCCGCGCGAAAGCTCGGAGGTAAAGGTCTTGCCGGCGGGGTTGGTGTATTTGAGCACGGCGCCGTAGCCGCCGCGTCCCGGATTTGATCGGGCCGAGCCGTCGGTATAGATGATGACCTTCACGGGCTTCCTTTCGTTGAGTGCGTTTCATGTGAGTGACCATTGTAGCGCCATGCCCGCCGGGGGCTAGCAATCTACGATTTCTACCCCGTCTTCCGACAGTTAGTTGGCATGGATGATGCGGTTGAGCTCGTCGAGGTATTGCTGCAAGAGGGGAGAGGGCTTGCGCTCGTCGTGCATGATGTAGCCCACGCGCATCGTCGGGGCGTCTGCCAGCGGGATCGATGCCATACCCCACTGCATTTCATTGGAGAGGACACCGGTCGACAAAGTGTAACCGTTCGACGTGATAAGCAAGTTAGTAAGTGTTCCGCGGTCCGAGATTCGTATGTTGCGGTCGCAAGGGATATAGCTAAAGGGTTCCTCGGCGTAATAGAAGGAGTTTGAGGTTCCCTGCTCAAAGCTGTAGCGCGTATAGGGCGTGAGGTCGGCAAGGGACAGCTGAGGGCGGCGTGCGAGCGGGTGGCGCTCGCTCACGAAGACGTGGACCGTCGCGTCGAAGAGGGGATGGAAGCTCGCGCGGGCGTCGGTAAAGGTCTTTTGCAGGACGCGGGCATTAAAGTCATCCAGATACAGAATGCCGATATCGCTGCGAAATGCACGGACGTCATCGATGATCTGCGATGTGGTGGTCTCGCGCATGATGAACTCGAACTTGCTGTCGCGGCAGCGCTCGACCACGTTGACAAAGGCCTCGACCGAAAAGGCGTAGTGCTGGGCGGAAATGGCGAGACGGGCTTGCGGGGTGCCGCCGTCCTCGTAGCGCGCCTCGAGCATGTCGGCCTGCTCTACGACCTGGCGCGCATAGCCCAAAAGCTCGGTGCCGTCGTTGGTGAGCGTGACGCCGCGGCTGGAGCGCGTAAAGATCTCCAGATGGAGCTCCTGCTCTAGGCTTTTGACGGCGTTTGAGATGTTGGACTGAGCGGTATAAAGGCGCTGAGCTGCGGCGTTGATTGAGCCGGACTCTGCCACGGCGATCAAAAAGCGAAGCTGCTGGAGGGTCATTGGCGCCCGTCCTTTCGATTGCTATCTATAAAACAGATAACAGATTAGCGCTTTTAAGTGATTGACCCGGGGAGACGATACTCGTATTATTCAAAACACACAAAGGCGGTAGGTAATTAAGCCAACCACGGAACCGGGATGTGAAAGGAGGCCCGCATATGAATTGCTTGCTAAGACGAATGCCGGGCTCCTGTTTGCGCCCGTCGGCGTGATCAGGAGACAGCGAATTACTTCTCTCTTTTTATTTACTTTCGTTCGATCAAGGAGATTATCATGAGCCAGTTCATCAACAACCCTGAGCACACCTTTGGTTTCGATACCCTGCAGCTGCACGTTGGCCAGGAGAGCGCCGATCCCGCATCCGACTCCCGTGCCGTGCCCATCTACCAGACCACGAGCTATGTGTTCCGCAACTCCCAGCACGCCGCCGACCGCTTTGGTCTTGCCGACGCCGGTAACATCTACGGCCGTCTGACCAACTCCACCCAGGGTGTCTTCGAGGACCGTATCGCCGCACTCGAGGGCGGCGTGGCAGGTCTTGCCGTCGCCTCCGGCGCTGCTGCCATCACCTATACCCTGCAGGCCCTTGCCCAGGCCGGTGACCACGTGGTGGCTCAGAAGACCATCTACGGTGGCTCCTACAACCTGCTGGAGCATACGCTCTCCCAGTTTGGCGTCGAGACCACGTTTGTCGATGCCCATAACCTGGAAGAGGTTGAGGGTGCCATCAAGGACAACACCACGGTCATCTATCTCGAGACGCTCGGCAACCCCAACTCTGACATCCCCAACATCGACGCCATCTCCGAGATCGCCAAGAAGCACGGTCTGCCGGTTGTTGTCGACAACACCTTCGGCACCCCGTATCTGTTCCGTCCGCTGGAGCATGGTGCCAACATCGTCGTTCATTCCGCAACCAAGTTCATCGGCGGCCACGGCACCTCGCTGGGCGGCGTGATCGTCGACGGCGGTAACTTCGATTGGAAGGCGAGCGGAAAGTACGCCCAGATCGCTGAGCCCAATCCCTCCTACCATGGTGTTTCGTTTGCCGAGGCTGCCGGTCCCGCGGCCTTCGCAACCTATGTCCGCGCTATCCTGCTGCGTGACGAGGGCGCTTGCATCAGCCCGTTCAACGCCTGGGTCCTGCTCCAGGGCACCGAGACTCTGTCGCTGCGCGTCGACCGCCATGTCGAGAACACCAAGAAGGTCGTTGAGTTCCTGGCTGGTGACAGCCACGTCGCCAAGGTGAACCACCCGAGCCTGCCTGAGCACCCCGATCACGAGCTCTATCAGAAGTACTTCCCCCGTGGCGGCGCCTCGATCTTTACCTTTGAGATCAAGGGCGGCCAGGAGGTAGCTTGGAAGTTCATCGATCATCTGCAGGTGTTCTCGCTGCTCGCCAACGTGGCCGACGTCAAGTCGCTCGTCGTGCACCCGGCTACCACCACGCACTCCCAGCTCTCTGCTGAGGAGCTCGCCGAGCAGAACATCACGCCCTCCACGATCCGTCTTTCTATCGGTACCGAGAACGCCGAGGACATCATTTGGGACCTGAAGCAGGCCTTCGCCGCGCTGGACGAGTAGGGCGACTTGTGCAAGGACCCCTTGCGACTCGATGGGTATAACTGCATAAAATGCCTGCTCAAGGCGTCTGCGCAAGCAATGGTTGCGCAGGCGCCTTTTTCGCATAGGGAAGGCGCTATTACAGGGTTTTTGGCATGCTTTATGCATTCGAGTTGTGGAAAACTCCTGTTGAGAGGATGTGAGTTTTACGCAATTGACGTGCGCCTTTTGAGTAAAACCGCAGGTCGCGATTTGCTCGGGGTACTATGCAGCGCGATCGAATCACACGCAGCTCAAACGCAGCAAAAACGCACTACGGAGGTTTCCAGCTACATGAGGATCGATTCACGAAAACCGAAAGCCGCCGCCCTTTCCGCCGCTCTGGCCGTGGCACTTTTGGTGGGCGCCGGCGCAACCGATGCCCACGCCGCAACACTGTCCGATACGGTTGGATCTGCGCCGTCCGAGACGACACTGGTACAGCCCGTTGACTATCGCGGCGATGGTTATGGCTCTATGCAGGAGTGGAACGCCTCGATGGAGGCCAAGCGCGATTCCCTGGAGATGCGCGCTCAGATCATTATGAATATGTATGGCGACTATGCCACCGATGACGAGTGCGCTGTGCTGCAGGGTTGCATCGACGGTGCGGGTAGCCTTTTGACGATGGGGGAGGTCGACGCCAGGTCGACCGAGCTCGATGAGCTGCGCACTGCGCTTGAGGATGCCAAGTGCGAAGCGCTCGAGGCTGCCGAGGCCGCCCAGGCTTCGTACTACAACGCCGGTTACAATCCGTCCTACGCGTCTGCCGCGTCCTACGCGAACGGATCGGGCCTGACGCGCTCTGCGGGTGTAAATAACTACAACGGGCGTCGTGAGACCTATTACAGCAGCAACGTGCTTTATCACTATCGCACGGGCGAATGGACTCAGGATTCTGAGGGCTTTTGGCGCGATTCCGACGGCTATTACGTTGTTGCCGCGGGCGATATGGCCCAGGGCTCGACCTTTACGGGCTCCAAGGGTGATTGCAAGGTCTATGACTCCGGCTGCGCTGCCGGAACCACCGACTACTACACCGGTTGGTAATTATTCTGCATCACGGATATTTGGCGGATGGGCGTCTTTACCGAGCTTTAGGGCAACGTAAGGACGCCCGTTTTTTTGTGCGTGCTTGAGTTAACAGAGCGCTTACCGTGGCAGTACACCGCGCATATGGGAGCGGGGCACACTAAGTCATGAGAAGCAAGGTCTTTCCCGTGGAGGAAGTGGTCTCATGAACGCTCGAGATATCGCTATTGCCGCCGTTGCACTTGCACTGGGTTGTCTTGGTCCTACAGCCGCGCTTGTCGCGGGCATGCAGGGCTTGTGCGGAGCTGCTCCTATCGTTGTGGGGGCCCTGATTGCTGTCGCTGCGTTGGGAAGCACCGGCGTCGTCCTTTGCCGTGAGGATGAGGACGAGATGCGGGGCTCGCAACTCTAACAGCCGTGAAGCTGGTTTTAGCTATAGATGAAGCAGGAAACCGCCGCAAGTGGAATGTCCCTTGCGGCGGTTTTGCCGTTGAGTCTGTTGGCTGCGGTATGTCGAGCGCTACCAGCTGGCCTCGATTTCGCGGATGCGCGAATAGAGCCATTCGTTTTGCGGCACTTGGATATCATGCTTGGCCGCGAGGTGACAGATGGTACCCGCAAACTCCTCGACCTCGGTCTTGCGTCGTGCGATGCGGTCCTGTGCCATCGAGGGCATGCCGACGGGATCGAGCCCTTCGATGAGGTGCACCATCTGCGTCAGATCCGCTTCGGTGAGCTCGATGCCCTCGGCGTTGGCGACCGCAAGCGTCTCGCGCATGGCGGAGACAAAACTGCGGAGCTGCTCGGATCCCTGCTCCGTGGCGCTTCCGTAGGTGCCGCCGTAGGCCATGCAGGTTTGGTTGATGCCGTCGTTGAGCATGAGTTTGGCCCACATGCGGTGCGCAATGTCGCTCTCGACGGTATGGGCGATGTCGCAGCACGTGTAGAGCTCGTCGATTGCGGTGATGGTTGCGGGATCCGTGTCGGCCGCCGCGCCAAAGCGGATTTCACCAGTGTTGGTAAAGGTGAGTTCTCCGTTGAGGAACACGGCGTCCATGCCCTGGCAGATACCCAGGACGGTGTGCTCCCAGCCAAAGCGTTCGGCAATCTTTTGTTCGCTCGTGATGCCGTTGCACAGTGACGCAATCAGCGTGTCGGGACCCACGACGCTTTCCATGGTTTTGAGTGCCATATCGAGCCCGGTTGTCTTGACAGTGAGAATGACCAGGTCGACGGGCGTCGCCTCGCTCGCGCGGACGGACTTGAGCGCGCAGGGCTTGCCGTTGATATTGAGCGCATCGCCCGCATGGCGCTCAAAGCGTGCGTCGTCCATGACATATTCAACAGCGTCGTTGCCGAGCGCTTGGGCGATCATGCTGCCGTAGAGTAGGCCGACACCGCCCTTGCCGATGAAGGCGACCTTGTTGATCTGCATATGAATCATCTCCCCATATAAAAGGCGCCCGCGTAAGGGGCGCCTGATGGATTGTATGCTGCCAGGGTGATTGGTGGGTGCGCGGGGCGGCTGTTATGAAAAAGAAACTATTGCGCTGTGCGCTTATGCCGCGGTGCAGACCGCAAAGACGCGGGCGGGGTATCCGACGCCATCGCGGACCTTGGGGAAGGTGCAGAAGATGACGGCACCCGTGGCGGGAAGCTCGTCCAGATGGTCCATGACTTCGATCTGATAGCGGTCGACCGAGAGGATGTATTGCTCGCCGGGGTAGGGGTAGGCGTCCTCGCGCGTGGTGATGGTCGCCGGATCGGTATCTGCGGGCTCGTGACCGATGGCGCCGATGTTGCGCTCTTCTACAAGCCATTTGATGGCGTCGAGATCCCAGCCGGGGTAGTGGGGCCGGCCGTCCTTGTCCTTGTTTTCGAGGTCGGCGAGCTTGGACCAGTCAGAGCGGAAGGCGACGAAAGCGTCCTCGGGAATACGACCGTGCTCGTCCTCCCAGGCTTTGAGGTCCTCGATGGTCAGGATAAAGTCGGGATTTGCGGCGCACTCCTCGTGCTTGTCGATCACGCAGAGCGGATGCATAAACTCGATGGGTTCAATCTCTCCAAGGGAACGACCCTCAACATGGAAATGCCGCGGTGCGTCGACGTGGGTGCCGTATTGCGAGGCGACCGAATACTGAAAGCAGCGCATGGGCGCGAGCATGTCCCCGGGCGTGTCGGGCAGGTAGTCGAAGAGCTTGGTGGACTCAAACGGCTTAAAGCCAAACCAGTGCGGGGTGTCGCACGAGAGCGTGTGGGTGAGGTCGACCCAGCGATAATCGGTGCTTTTGAGCTGGGATGCGAGGTTCCAAAGGTCGAGCGTGGGCATGGGCGACTCCTTTCATCGGGCTTTTTGCTGATGTTAAAGCGGTGCCGTGACAGCTCGATTTCTGCTGCGTTACGATACGTTCTCGATTGCGATTCCGATGTGTTTCGATGACGTGACGGGTTTGTTTCGCCTTGTCAGGACTTCGATGGGAGGGGAGGGGCCGTGCAATATCGCGTTGACCCCAAAAGCGGCAACCGTATCTCGGCGTTGGGACTGGGCTGCATGAGGTTTCCCGGTGCGCCGGGACGCCCGGATGCGAAGACCGCCGACGCCATCATCTCCCGTGCGGTGGAGCAGGGGATTAACTACCTGGACACGGCCTATCTCTATCCCGGCAACGAGGCTTGTGTGGGCGCTTCGCTTGAGCGCCTAGGCCTACGCGACCAGGTTTTGCTCGCGACCAAGCTGCCGCATGCTTCGTGCAAATGCGCGGAGGATTTCGACCGGTTCTTCGACGAGCAACTGCGCCGCCTGCGGACCGAACATATCGACTATTACCTCATGCACAACATTACCTCGCCCGCCCAGTGGGAACGTGTGGTGGCGTTGGGCATCGAGGACTGGATCGCGCGTCAAAAGGCGGCGGGGCGCATTCGCCAGATTGGTTTTTCGTACCACGGCAGCGCGGCGGACTTCCTTACGATGCTTGACGCATATGACTGGGATTTTTGCCAGATCCAGTACAACTATGCCGGCGAGCATTACCAAGCGGGAACGGCGGGACTCATGGCGGCTGCGGAGCGCGGGCTCGCGGTGTTTGTGATGGAGCCGCTGCTGGGCGGTCGTCTAGCGGGTAAACTGCCGCCGCGGGCCCGCGCCGTGCTCGATAGTGCCCGTGACCCGCATTTGCGCACTCCTGCCGCCTGGGGTCTTTCGTGGGTGTGGAATCATCCTCAGGTGACGATGCTGCTTTCGGGTATGACCGATACCGTGCAGGTGGATGAGAACGCAGTGTTGGCCGATCGGGCCCTGCCGGATTCGATGACAGCTACTCAGCTCGATGCCATCGCGCGCGTGCTGACGGAGTTTGAAAAATCGAACCGTGTGCCCTGCACGGGATGCGGCTACTGCATGCCGTGTCCCAAGGGTATCAACATTCCCGGCTGCTTTGCCGCCTACAACGCGAGCTATGCGCACAGCTGGTTTACGGGTCTATCGCAGTACTTTACGGCGAGCGCGGTGCGCACAAGCGAGGCCAAGCTGGTGAGCAATTGCGTCAAGTGCGGCAAATGCGCGCGCCACTGCCCGCAGCATATCGATATCCCCGAGCGTCTCGATGACGTGCGCCGACGCTTCCAGCCGGGCCCCGTAACGGCCATGCTTAAAGTCTTCAGCAAAACTCGCTCCTCATGACCCTTTTATATCTTGTGATGGAATAGTTCCTGTTTGCGGCAGAATGGGGCGATAACAGGAACTATTTCGCCGCAACTGATGGGAGACTATCGTGGGTGACCGAGGTTTACGTAATGATTCGCGTGAGGTCCGTTGGGGCATTTTGGGCGCTGGGCGCATTTCTCATCGATTTGCATCGTCGCTCAAGAAGGTCGACGGGGCACGGCTGGTGGCTGCGGCCGGCCGCACTCCTGCACATGTCGAGGAATTTTGCCGAGCGTTTTCGATCGATGCTGCGCATGGCCATGCCTCGGTCGACGATAACGGCAATGCGGCTTATGACGCGCTGATTGCCGACCCCGATGTCGACGCAATCTACTTGGCGCTTCCGCATGGCATGCATACGCGTTGGGCCTGTCGCGCGCTGTGCGCCGGAAAGGCCGTGCTGTGCGAAAAGCCGGCCGTTTTGAGTGAGGAAGAGGCTCTCTCGATCGCCTCCACCTCTCGCGAGCGCGGCGTGCTGTTTATGGAGGCGATGAAGAATCGGTTTTGCCCGATGCGCACTTGCGTGAAAGACTTTCTTGCGTCGGGTGAGCTTGGCCGTATTGTCTCGATTGAAAGTGTGCAAAAGCTCGATTACGGCGAGTCTCCTTCGGGCTATCTGCTTGATTCGCTGCAGGGCGGCTGTCTATATGACATGGGCTGTTATGCGGTCGGTTGGTTTGAGGATTTGCTCGCGGGCGCGTGCGAGGTTTCGTCCCGTGAAGTTCGCTGGCGTGACGTATCAGGCGGCCGTGTCGATTGGGCCGACGAGATCCATATGAGCGTCGGAGGTATACCCATTCATATGGTGTGCGACGGCAAAGCAGCATATGAAAGCCGCTTAACGATTGCCTGTGAGCGGGGCTCGTTGGAAATCGAGCGTCTCCATCGCCCCGAGCTCGCCCATGTGAAGTACTCCGACGGTCGAGTACTCGAAATCGATGCACCATTTGAGGTCGATGATTTTTACGGTGAGACATCGCATGCGACGCAGCTCATTCAGGCGGGGAAACGCGAAAGCCCCATCATGTCCCTAGCCGCCACACGGCGCTGCGCGCGCATCATCGATGCGATTCGTTTGAAACTTTAGGGCGCGGGGGCATGGCGCCAGCGCTTGGAATGCCTGGAGGCCTTTGCCCCTGATGACCCTTTTATAACGTGCGGTGGAATACGGTCTGTTTGCGCCAAAATAAGGCACCAATAGACCGTATTTCACCGCAACTGATGAGGGGGAGCTGGGGATGCTGACGATCGGGTGTCACCTATCCACGACGAAGGGCTATCGGGCAATGGGGGAGACGGCGCTGTCCATTGGCGCCAATACCTTTGCATTCTTTACGCGCAACCCGCGCGGCGGCAAGGCGAAAGACCTTGACATGGATGACGTGGCAGCCCTGCGCGAGCTTATGGAGCAAAACGATTTTGGTCCGCTCGTGGCACACGCCCCGTATACCTATAACCCCTGTTCTGCCAAAGAGCGGGCGCGCGAGTTTGCCTTGGAGGCAATGGCCGAGGACTTGCAGCGCCTGGAAGCGCTGCCCGGCAACTACTACAACTTCCACCCCGGCGCGCATGTGGGGCAGGGGACTGATGCCGGCATTCAGATGATCGTCGACACCTTGTGTCAGGTGATGTTTGAGGGGCAGCAGACGACGGTGCTGCTCGAGACCATGGCGGGAAAGGGTACCGAGGTGGGCCGTAGCTTTGAGGAGCTGGCGCTCATCATCCAGGGCGTTGCCGACAAACGCCCCGAGCTGTCGGTCAAGTTGGGCGTTTGCCTAGACACCTGCCATGTGAGCGATGCCGGCTACGACATCATCCATGATCTGGACGGCGTACTCGACGAGTTCGACCGCGTGGTGGGTATCGACCGCTTGCGTGCCGTACACATCAACGATTCGAAGAACCCCTGTGGCGCCCATAAAGATCGTCACGAGTGCATCGGTAAGGGCTACCTTGGTAGCGAGGAGCTTGGCGGCGGTATGCAGGTTATGCAGAATATTGTATCGAATGACCGTCTGCGTGCGTTGCCTTTCATTTTGGAGACACCGAACGAACTTGCAGGTTATGCGGCTGAAATAAAACTCTTAAGGTCTTTGCGCAGTAATTAACAGCCACAAAGTGGGTGTTTCATTCACGTTATGGGCTTGTTTCAA
Organism: Collinsella sp. AF38-3AC; assembly: GCF_003474365.1. NCBI lineage: Bacteria > Bacillati > Actinomycetota > Coriobacteriia > Coriobacteriales > Coriobacteriaceae > Collinsella > Collinsella sp. AF38-3AC. The sequence continues at coordinate 74,801 of NZ_QROM01000007.1, read as the reverse complement.
TCAGTTTTCTCATTGCAGATTCCTACAAGCGGGTGCATAATAGCCAACAGTTTTTGCAGACCTCTGAATCAAACGGGGTCACTGGAAGGAGACTGATTATGAAGCTGAAGAAGCTTGGCGCATTTGCCGCCACGGGCGCCATGGCGCTCGCCCTCGCACTGACGGGCTGCGGCTCGTCCAACGCCACCTCTGGTTCTGATGCCGGTTCCAGCAGCTCTGACGACGCTAAGGTCGAGAAGGTCGACGGCTCCAAGGAGTACGCGCTCGTCAAGGACGGTACGCTGACCGTCGGCACCTCTGCCGAGTACGCTCCGTTTGAGTACAAGGATGACAACGGCGATTATCAGGGCTTTGACCTTGAGCTCATCAAGGCTATCGGCGACAAGCTGGGCCTGGATGTCGAGTACGTCAACAACGACTTCGACACGCTCGTCCCCGGCGTCGCTTCGGGCACCAAGTATGACGTCTCCATTGCGGCTATCACCGACACGCCCGAGCGTGAGAAGGAAGTCGCTTTCTCCGATTCCTACTACATGGACGATCAGGCTATCGTGACCAAGGTCGATAACACCGACATCACGGCCGACAATTACAGCGAGAAGCTCAACAACGCCGACGCTACCATTATCGTCCAGTCTGGCTCGACCGCCGAGGCCTTTGCCCAGGAGAACTTCCCCAAGGCCAAGATCGTCCCCTACAAGGACGCTACCGAGTGCTTCAGCGCCCTGCAGTCCGATAAGGGCGATGCCGTAGTCACCAACCGCTCCGTTGCGAGCCAGCTGACCGCCGAGCAGTTCAACACCTGCCACACGGTTAAACAGATCAGCACCGGCGAGGAGTACGCCATTGCCATCAACCAGGGCAATACCAAGCTCAAGGACGACATCAACCAGGCCATCAAGGACCTGACCGACGACGGCACCGTTGACGCCCTCATGGCTAAGTACAACATCAAGTAAACAGATACTTGATTGCGTGTGGGCCCTTTCCGTTTAGCGGAGAGGGCCTTTGCGCTTCTTTCGACGGAGAGTGTTTCCGTCTCTTTTTGCCGGCAACTTCTACGATAGGAGCCACCTTGTCTCGACTGAACAAAGGGGCCGCTGAGCAGCGTTCTTCACTACCCGCCTTGCTCCAAAAGCTAGCCTGTGTCATGGCCGTGGCGCTCGCGCTGGTGTGCGTGGGGGCATCTGCGCCCTCGACTGCCCAAGCGCTTGAGACCGCAAAGATTACCGCCCGACCCAACACCGGTTCGGGCAGCGATGTGGTCGGCGGCACCGAGACACGCATTACCTGGGAAGTTCAGGCCGATGCCGACGAGGAGCTGAGCGGTCTTTCGCTGACGTTTGTCGACGGCACGACGTTTGGTACCGATGACACGCGATTGACGATGCTCTCGGGCGAGGACCTCATGGATCGCACACCCATGAAGCCCACGTGCACGGCTGATGGCCAGACGCTCAAAATCGACTTTGGCGAGACGGCGCCGGCTGGCAGCTATTTTCGCGTCGAGGTCTACGGCGTGACCTTCCCCGTCGAGGGCGGCGACGAGGCCTTTAGCGGCACCTATACGCTCGCCGATGGTTCGACCAAGAAGGTCTCCAAGATTCCTTCCGTCGAGATCAAGGGCGTGACGGCCTTCGATAACTTCTTGGCCGACCTTAAAGAGCAGCCGTGGGTCGAGGCGTGGAACTCCAATATGTTCCTCCGCCTGTTCTTGAACCCGGTCATTTTGGTCCAGAGCCTGCCGATCGTCTTTAAGGGCTTCCTTATGTCGCTCTCGATCGTGCTCGTGGCATTTCCGTTGGCTATTCCCTTTGGCTTTGCGCTGTCGCTCATGCGCATCTCCAAGTCGCGCATCCTGCGCTGCCTTGCCGGCATCTACGTGAATATCATCCGCGGCACGCCGGCGTTCCTGCAGATCTACATTGCGTTCTTTGGCTTGCCGCTCGCCGGCGTCAAGGTGGACGACTACGTCTTGGGCGTTATCGTCATGGCCATGAACTCGTCTGCGTACCTGTGCGAGATCTTCCGTGCCGGTATTCAGTCGATCCCCAAGGGCCAAAACGAGGCTGCTCGCTCGCTGGGCATGAATGCCTTCCAGACGCTGCTCTACGTTATGATTCCGCAGACGTTCCGCAATGTCCTGCCTACGCTGACCAGCGAGTTTATCCTGCTCTACAAGGATACGTCGCTGCTCGCCGCCGTTGGCGTGGTCGAGATCGTCATGAATGCCCGCACCATCGTGGCAACGACGGGCTCCATTACGCCGTATGTGGTTGCCGCCCTGTTCTATCTGGTCATTACCCTGCCGCTTGCGCGCTTGGTGAGCGGTCTTGAGGCGAGGCTTCTGGGGACGGCCGAAACCAAAAAGAAGCGTCCCACCAAGAGTGCCGGACAGGTTGTCGCGACGCCCGCCGATCACATCGCCGGTCTGTAAGGAGGTCCTATCATGAGCGAAACCAATAACTCGAACGAGGTCGTCGTCAGCATCAAGAACCTCCAGAAGGCCTTTGGGGACAACGTGGTCCTGCGCGATATCGATCTGGATGTGCACAAGGGTGAGGTCGTTGTGGTCTTGGGCCCCTCAGGCTCGGGCAAGTCGACGATGCTTCGCTGCATCAATCGCCTGGAGCATCCCACGAGCGGCTCGATTGTCGTCGAGGGCGTGGATGTGTGTGCCAAGGGCGTCGACCTCAACAAAGTGCGCACGCACCTGGGCATGGTGTTTCAGCAGTTCAACCTGTTCCCGCACCTGTCGGTCAAAAAGAACGTCATGCTTGCGCAGCAAAAGGTGCTCAAGCGCAGCAAGGAAGAGGCCGAGAAGATCGCCGTCGAGGAGCTGACCAAGGTCGGCCTGGCCGAGCGCATCGACTTTATGCCGAGCCAGCTCTCGGGCGGCCAGCAGCAGCGCGTGGCCATCGCCCGCGCCCTGTCGATGAACCCGCACGTGATGCTCTTTGACGAGGCCACCTCGGCGCTCGACCCTGAGCTCGTGCGCGACGTTCTGGGCGTCATGCGCGACCTGGCGCACGACGGTATGACCATGATCGTCGTGACGCACGAGATGGGCTTTGCCCGCGATGTCGCCGACCGCGTCGTCTTTATGGACGGCGGCGTCATTGTGGAAGAGGGTACGCCGAGCGAGGTCTTCGACCACCCCAAGAGCGAGCGCACCAAGGCGTTCTTGGGCAATATCTCGTAGCCGCTTTATATGACTGACATAGCAGAAAACGGGAGCCGGATGTGATCCGGCTCCCGTTTTTGTTGGGACGCGAATGTGTTTTGTTGCAATGCGCGTTGCGGGCGGAGCTCATTGCCGCTAGGCGAGCTCGGCTCCAAGGGCGCGGCAGGCCGCTTCGCTCTCATCATCGGGGGCGTCGTAGCAGATGACGGAATCGACGACGTTGACGCCCTCCTCGTCGGCGTCCGCCTTCCAGTTGTCCATCCATTCGCCCTCGGCCCACGAATAAGAGCCAAAGAGGACGACCTTCTTGTCGCCGAGGGTCTCCTTGACCTCATCCCACATGGGCTGGAACTCATCATATTCAAGCTCCTCGGAACCCATGGCGGGGCAGCCGAAGGCGATAGCGTCATAGCCAGCGGCCTTGTCTGCGGAGAAGTCGGCGCAGGAGATGACCTCTGCCTCGGCGCCGGCATCGGTTGCACCTTCGGCAACGAGGTTTGCCATGGCCTCGGTGTTGCCCGTGCCGCTCCAGTAGACGACGGCGATCTTGCTCATGTTGAGTCCTTTCAGTTGTGCGGCAGGTTGCCACGGCTTCTATGTTCTATCGGGTTGCCTGGGCAAGTTGCGCCAAGCTGTAGCCCTGCTGATAGACAAAGGTGAAGTATTGGGTGCAGGCGCGGTAGGCATCAAACGTCGCAAGTGCCTGCTCGACATTTGCGTAGACCTTCCAGGCCCCAAAGACCTTATAGTTCTCGCCGCGCTGGACGATAAACTCGTGCACGTCGTCGTAGGGATATCCTAGGAAGTAGCCTATTTCGTGCGGAAACTCGCAGGTGCAGTCGTTGCTGCAGCTAGCTTGCTGGGGTAGTGCGCATCGAGTCTGGCTACAGGCGCATTCCGCGACGTTATTACTCGCGAGCGTGATGCGTGATGCCAAATGCACAAGGCATGTCGAAAGGTCTCTCGTGTCGTAGCCTTCCGAGGCGAGCGCCGTTTTGGCGCGAGGGTCCGCGAAATAGGTGGTGAGGCTTTTGGCTCGGTACACGTACACGAGCGCTCCGCAGGGCCGCCAGACCAAAACACTCAGGTGGATGCCAAGCGGGTCAAGCTCGCGGTTGCACTGGGCGATAACGTTGAGCAGGCGTGCTCGGCGTTCTGCGATGGTTTCTGTTGCGGTCGAGCCGTCCCCGTGGGCGTAGGTGCCTGGATAGGTAAAGAGCGATGCCGGCTTGATGCCCGCGAGCGTGGGGGAGCAGTTGCGCACGACTGCTGCCTGAAACGTTGGGATGTCTATGGCTCGAGTCACGTCGCTCCTTACGGATCTAAACTGTTAGCCTAGGAAAACTTATACACGAAAGTAAGCCATGGTCAACAAAAAAGTTTGAAGAGGAAAACTAATTGACCGAACGGACATGATTTTGGGTTAAGATGAGGACACCCCATGGGGGTATCTAGATAGTGCTACTGAAAGGGGAACGCATGAGTGACTTGCTCAACCCTGCGAATCTCATCGTGCTGACCGTCATTGCCGTCGGCATGTTTTTTGGACTGCGTCGCATTGCCGCTTCGACACACGGGAAGAGTTGCTGCAGCGATGGTGCGAGCGGCAAGAAGGCCAAAAAGGTTGTTGTGGTGGATACCGATGCATCGCACTATCCCTATAGCGATGAGCTGCTCATCGGCGGCATGAGCTGTGACGGCTGCGCTCAGAACGTGGCCAATGCCCTCAATGCGCTGGACGGCGTGTGGGCAACGGTGACGTATGCGGACCACACGGCACGCGTACGCTCGAAGCGCCCGGTTGATCGCGACACACTCGAGACGGCGGTGAGGGGTGCGGGCTATTACGTTATGAAAATGTAGGCGTTGCCCTCTCCGGTGGGTACCAGCCTCCTGCCCATTGTGACTATCGGCATCCAAAAATTTGCGCAAAAATAACCTTTAGATGCGGCAAAAGTGGAGTTTGGTGACGGTTTGCGCGGAATTCGCTACCAATCGAGCATCTATGAACCCGTCCAAAAAATTACAGGTGTATATTTATACACTGATTATTGCTGTGCTCAGATTGCAATTAACCGTGGACAGAAATGAAGAATGCTAAAACTGGGCTTTAGGACAGGGGAGGCTATAACCTTATGAGACGAGTGGGAACACTTGGCTTGGTGGCAGCGCTTGCCGCTATCTTGGTATCGCCGCTGCCGGCGCACGCCGAAGACGCATCGGGTGCCGTTACCTACAATGCGGGAAATGGGTATTCCTTTGAGAAGCTCTCGCATCCTACGGTAGGAACGTCGCAGCCGGATGGCATCGTCGACTACCAGGGTAACGGTGCCGTTGCCGTTCCGGGCGCCGATGGTAATACGGCCAACAACGAAGGCGATCGCGGCCAGAGCTACACTTGGGCGGCTGCGAGCTATGGTGACTGGCTTTATGTGGGCACCTGCTATGCGGCGATGGGCAACACGCTGACGCTCATGAACAGCACGCTGGGCGATTCCTTTGATGTCGAAACCATGCGCCTGACGCTGGAGGCCATGTTTAACGGTACCTTCTTCTATGGACAGCAGAAGGAGGATGGCACGGCCGACAAGGACAGCGGCGGCATCTTGGTCAAGATCAATACCAAGACCGGTGAGACCAAGCTGCTACTCTCTGAATCGCTCAACGGCGTCGCTCCTTTGTTCCGCAATGCCGTGAGCTATAAGGGTAAGCTCTATTTCTGCGGCAGCGTCAGGACCAATGACGGCAAAGGCGGCCTGCCTGCTGTATACGAGATCGATCCTAAGACGGATGAGTACAAAGTTGTCTATCAGGGCCTTTCGAGCATGCAGGATTACGGTGCTGCCTACAAGCAGGGCATTTCTACCGGTATCCGCGGCATGTGCGTCCATGATGGCCAGCTCGTCATCAGTAATGTGGGTAAAGACGCGAACGGTAATTTTGTGTCGACAATCCTGACGTCGTCTGACCCCTCGAAGGGCCAGGACAGCTTCACCGAGATTGCCAACTCGGAGACGCTGTTTGGCTATCCGGCGATTCGCTATCAGGACAGCATCTACGGCGGCGCCATTTGGGATATGGTCTCGTACAATGGCCATCTCTATGCGACCATCTGCACCGGTACGCCCGAGAACGCTCCCGATGATAATTCCATGCAGTCGTTTGCCATGGTCCGTGGCGACAAGAATGCCGACGGCAGCTATTCGTGGACTCCCATTGTCGGCGATCAGAAGACGGACGGTGCAAAGTACTGCTTTGGCATCGATCCTGCCCGTACCCGTTCTGGCGCTGCCAACCTCATCGTCTACAACGACTACCTCTATATCGGTGAATACAACGACGAGGAGATTGCCCTCGAGCGCATCCTGTTCAACAAATCCAACACCGAAGAGGGCGGCAAGAGCAGCATGGGTGGCGTTGACTGCTCGTTTGTGAATGCCAATCTTGAGCAGTCGGTTAACATCTATCGCATGGACAAGGACGAGAACATGGAGCTCGTCGTTGGCGATCGCACCGACATGTTCCCCGAGGGCGGTATTTCCGGCCTGACTTCGGGCTTTGGCCGAAACGAGAACCAGTACATTTGGCGCATGCAGAAGTTCGACGGCAAGCTGTATATCGGTACCTTTGATACCGCGAGCCTGCTTGAGCCGATCGGCCAGTTCTCCAATGGCGACATTATCGATATGACGCCCGAGGAGTGGGACTCTCAGGTTCAGCGCCTTAGGGACCTGCTCAATCACCTGCTCGACAAGAAATCGCCTGACGACCCCATCGTTCCCGTGAACACGCTTGCGGACGATGATTCAAACGAGGCCGTCGAGGTCGATGATTCGAACGAAGCTGCTGAGGTTGATGATTCAAACAAGGCCGTCGATGTCGATGACGAGAAGACCGAGGTTGCTAAGGGCTTTGGCGATCTGAGCGATGCGCTGGAGGATGCCGCGGGCGGTCTTTGCGATCAGGCCGCGACGATGTCCCAGGACTTTGAGGACGACGCCGCTTATGTCCAGAAGATCGATGGCGAGATCGCGTACTTCAAGTCCTTTGCCGACCAGTATCAGGACATGCTCGATAGCTATGAGAGCCTTAAGCAGCAGTACGAGGATGCCTATGGCACCGAGCTGCCGAGCGATATTCAGGATGCGCTCGATAAGCTGCTGAGCGAGGAGAACCTCAAGAAGTTGCAGAGTGTCCTTACGTGCATGTGTTACCTGCGCGATGCCGAGCGCGGCTTTGATATGTATGTGACCGAGGACGGCGTGAACTTTACGACGCTGACGACCAATGGCTTTAACGATCCGTATAACCATGGTCTGCGCACCTTTGCGGTGACCAACCAGGGTCTATGCCTTGGTACCGCCAACCCGTTCTATGGTTGCCAGGTCTGGATCCAGCGCAAGGAGAATTCGGAGAATCCGGTTGATCCCGGTACTCCGGATCCGACGGAACCCACCGATCCTTCGCAGCCGGGTGGCGGCGATCAGCCTGGCGGCAGCCAGACGGGTGGCAACGACCAGTCGAGCAGCACCACGACCACCGTCACGACGACCGCTAAGAAGACTCCGAAGGACGGCTCGCTGCCTCGCGCTGGCGACTCGACCCTCACGCTGGTCTTGGGATTGCTGGTTGCAGCTGCCGCAGTGCTTGGCATTGCTCTCGTCTTGCGCAAGCGTTCTCGTCGCTAGGCTCGTCCGCGTAGCTCAATGTCCTGGATATCGTCGAAGTTGATGGCGATATCCCTGAGTTTGAGCAGCTTGAATGCGGGTAACGCTTCGTCGAGAATGCCCGTGCGGCTACGATAGCCGTACGTATCGTAATAGGTGACGCGCACCAAGTCGCCGCGTTTGAGGCCCTCGAGCTTTTGCGAAAGCTCGAGGGCTTTTTCTTCCGTGAGCTCACGTTTTTGCTCGACGGTGATTTCCTGCTTGCGCACGAGTTCGTAGTATCCCGTGAGGGCGGCAAAGGGCATAAACTGCGCGGCCCGGCCGGCACGGACGGCGCCGTTAGCGGTGAGCTTGGGGTCGGCGGAGCGACGTCTTCCCTCGGGGTCCGCTAGGCGCTCGAAGGCGGTCGGCGGGCGCACGGGCTGTTGTTTGGGTTTAGGCACGGTGTCCTCCAACTTGGTCGTTGCGTTCGCGCGCGGTGGCGCCGGTGGTAAAGCTTAATCCCTTGACGAGCGCGTTCTTGCCGTACTTGCCTTTTACGGCCAGGACGGCGCGCGCCAGGTCGCGCTCGCGCTCATCGGCCTCGATATCGCTGAACAGATCGATAGTGGCAAATTCCTCGGGCATGAGGTTGCCAAATCCCAGGTTGATGCGCTTGACCGGTCGTTTGGGATCGACGGTCTGCGCCCAGAGCTCATCGAAATAACTCATGATCTTCTTAAACGAATTGGTGCGCTCGGGAAGCTTTCGCGAGGCGTTAGAGTGCGCAAAGAGTGCGGCATAGCCACCGCGCGGTTTACCGCCATGCTCTCCCACAAAGATGCCATCGATTGCCTGCGCTTCGCGCACCAAGCGGCGCCGTTCGTCATCGCGCTGGACGGGCTTGGGCGCACGGGGCGCGAGCTTGGGGCCGGCGGTTGCGGTAGGTTCGATGCTCGACGTGCTCGAGCGCAAGTGCCCGCATCCGTCCACATATTGTGCTGTACCGCTGGCGTCGAGGCGGCGTATGTCGGCTCGTTCGCTCGCATAACCCACAAAGAGCGAAATGCTGTCGCAGACCACGTGCTTATCGACCAAGTCTAGCACGGCACTGTCGACCATCTCGCGCAAGACGGTGTAGGCCTGTTCGTAGGCATAGCCCTTCGAGAGCACCTGTCCTGTGGTGGTCGAGGTCGCCTGCGGACGATAAGCCTGGATGTCGGCGATGGTTGTCGGCTCGCGCCCAAAGGCATGGTCGATAAGATACTCGGCATTGACCCCGAGCTCGTCGTAGAGCAGGTTTTCGTCGAGCGCCGCGACGCCCATCAGATCATAGACGCCGTATTTTTCGAGGCGGGCTGCCACGCCGGGGCCGATGCCCCAGATATCGGTGATGGGACGATGGGGCCAGATCTCCTCGCGAAAGGTCTTGTCGTCGAGTATACCGATGCGGCTGGGTACGTGCTTGGCGGTAATGTCGAGCGCTACCTTGGCCTGAAATAGGTTGGGGCCGATGCCGACCGTCGCCGTGATGCCGGTGCGTGCCAGGACCTCGTCGCGCAACATGCAGGCGAAGCCTTCCGCATCGGTGTGATAGAGGTCCAGATAGGGCGTCACGTCGATAAAGCATTCGTCGATGGAGTAGACGTGCACGTCTTGCGGACTCACGTATTCCAGATAGATGCCGTAGATTTGCGCCGACACCTCCATGTAGTGCTGCATGCGCGGTACGGCCTTGATGTAGTCGATGCCGTCGGGGATTTCGAACAGACGGCAGCGGTTGTGTATCCCGAGGTCTTTCATGGCCTGTGTGATGGCGAGGCAGATGGTCGTGCGTCCGCGCGATTCGTCGGCAACGACCAGGTTGGTGGTGAGCGGATCGAGCCCACGATCGACGCACTCGACGCTGGCATAAAACGTCTTGAGGTCGATGCAGATGTAGGTGTGCTGCTCGTGCGCCATCCGTGCCCTCCCATCAAACACATGTTCTTATCGAATATCTGTTCGATAATACCCGCTTGCGCGGACATCGTCAAAACCTGTCCCTTTTTGGCAGGTATGGTCGTGCGGTTGCATCGGGGTTTTAACGCAGCTCTAAAGAGCGCGAAACAGCTCGGAAAACCTCGCTTCGTAGCATGAGCCTAACGATTGATACCGCCTATACGCACGGAAGGGTTGTGGGAAAGATGGTCAATTATGGGTTTGGTATGCCGACGCGCCTTGTTGCGGATGGAGACGTGGCTCGCTGGTGTGGACGATTGGTCGCTCACTACGGCGGCACCAAGGTGCTGGTCGTGCTGGGCGGTGACAAGCATACGCGTGATGAGCTTGTCTCGGCGGCACTCGGCTCGCTTGATCGAGCTCTGCTCGAGCGCGTGCTTTTTCGCTGTGGCTCGGTTGAGGGCGACGGGGGAGACGAGCTGATCGACGAAGCCGTGGCCCTGGCGACCGACGAAGGCGTGGACTTTGTCCTGGCGATCGGCGATGCCGATACTGCCGGCTTTGCGCGCGAACTCGCGCGTCGCATGGCGGCGCTCGATACCGGCGAAGACGGTTTTGTCCCTTATGGATGTATTGTCTCGGAGGGCAAGGTGCCTGCCGTCGCGGGAGCCGGCGAGGTTCCCGTTTTTGCCATTATCGCTCCTGAACTGCTTGAGGGCATTGGGTCTCCTCTTCGCGAGTTGCTCGGCAGCGTGTGCACCGCGGCCTAATATCTGCCAGGAAGGGACAGGTTAATATTGGTAGGTAAAGCGTTTGACCTGCCAAAAGAAACCTGTCCCTTTTTGGTCGGTCGCCGTTTGGGGGCGGATTGGCAACGCTCGCTGATTACGGTCTTGACCTGCGCTAGAATAGGGGCATCTGATTATCCGGGCGCATGGAGGTATGCGCCCGTATGTTGAGGAGGACTTTATGGCAACTGTTGCCGCACCTATCGACGCTACGTCGACCGCCGCTTGGAAGGCGCTCGAGGCCCATCAGGAGAAGCTCGAGGCCGAGGGTATCGACCTTAAGGCATGGTTCGCTGCCGATGCAGAGCGCGTAAACAAGCTGAGCTTTGATGCCGGTGACCTGCACTTCGACTTGTCCAAGAACCTGGTGACCGATGAGACCGTCAAGCTGCTGTGCGATCTTGCCCGCGAGGTGAAGCTCGAGGAGCGCCGTGACGCCATGTTCTCCGGCGAGCACATCAACACCACCGAGGACCGCGCCGTCCTGCACACCGCGCTTCGCCGCCCGGCAACCGAGAAGGGCCAGCTCATCGTCGACGGCCAGGATGTCGTCGCCGACGTGCACGAGGTTCTCGATCGCATGTATGCCTTCGCCGAGCGCGTGCGCTCCGGTGAGTGGAAGGGCGTTACCGGCAAGAAGATCGAGCACCTGGTGTCCATCGGCATCGGCGGCTCCGATCTGGGCCCGGTCATGGCCTACGAGGCCCTGCGTCCCTATGCCGACGCCGGTATCGACTGCCGCTACATCTCCAACATCGATCCCAACGATCAGGCCGAGAAGCTCAAGGGCCTGGATCCCGAGACCACGCTCGTGATCATCGTCTCCAAGACCTTCACCACGCTCGAGACCCTCACCAACGCCCGCGAAGTCAAGACCTGGATGCTCGAGCAGCTCAAGGCTCAGGGCGCCATCGACGGCTCCGATGAGCAGAACGCCGAGGCCGTGGCCAAGCACTTCGTCGCTGTCTCCACCGCACTCGATAAGGTCGAGGCCTTCGGTATCGACCCCGCCAACGCTTTTGGTTTCTGGAACTGGGTCGGCGGCCGTTACTCCGTTGATTCCGCCGTGGGCCTGTCGCTGATCGTCGTGCTCGGCCCCGAGCGTTTCCAGCAGTTCCTTGAGGGCTTCCACGCCATCGACGAGTACTTCTGCAACACCCCGCTCGAGAACAACGCCGTCGCGCTGATGGGCCTGCTCAACGTCTGGTACGTCAACTTCTTCGGCTCCAAGAGCCACGCCGTGCTGCCGTACTGCCAGTATCTGCACCGTTTCCCGGCCTACCTGCAGCAGCTCACCATGGAGTCCAACGGCAAGCACGTCCGCTGGGACGGCAGCGCCGTGACCTCCGACACCGGTGAGATCTTCTGGGGCGAGCCCGGCACCAACGGTCAGCACGCCTTCTACCAGCTGCTGCACCAGGGTACCGTGGTGGTTCCGGCCGATTTCATCGCCTTCGCCAATACTGCCAACCCCGCAACCGACAGCGGCCAGGATGTCCACGAGCTGTTCCTGGGCAACTTCCTGGCCCAGACCAAGGCGCTCGCCTTTGGTAAGACGGCCGATGAGGTGCGCGCCGAGGGCACGCCCGAGCAGATCGTCCCGGCCCGCTGCTTTGAGGGCAACCGTCCGACGACCTCGATCTTCGGCGACACGCTGACCCCGTTCGCACTCGGTGAGCTCATCGCCCTGTACGAGCACATCACGTTTGTCGAGGGCACGGTCTGGGGCATCGACTCCTACGACCAGTGGGGCGTCGAGCTGGGCAAGCAGCTTGCCAAGCAGATTACCCCGGCCTTCCATGACGACGCCGCCAAGGCCGAGCAGGACGCTTCGACCCAGGCGCTCATCGAGTTCTACCGCGCGCATCGCAAGTAGTCGCTGCTGTTAACGCATCGCGCCTTATAGTCAGGGGCCCGTATCCCATCGGATGCGGGCCCCTTTGCTTTGCCGTGGCTCCGGGGCGCACGGCCTTTAAGGATCTTCGCCGGAGCGTCGCGTGCTGCGAGGGCCCCGCGTCTAGAGCTCGGTCTCCACATGGCCTCGATGCGCCTCGGGCAGCTCCCCGTAGAGCGGATGGTCTTCGAGCCTAAAGCGCTCGACCTGTTCGGGAGTGTGGCCGCGCACAAAGAGCCACGAGCGATCGATCGGCGTCGCCATGAGCGTGCTGGGCAGTGCGTCGGCGCGGTCGGAAAACACCCGGGCGCTCTCGGGATCCTGGAACGCCAGCACCAGATGCGTGTCGCAGTTGCCCATGATGGAGCGTGCGCGTGCCTCGCCATAGAGCGCATCGAGCTGGTTGGTCGACTGCAGCAGCAGCGTTGCCCAGATGTTGCGGCTTCGGATAATCGAGAGCACGTTGTCGATCTGGGGGATCTGCAGATTTGCGAAGTCATCGAGCATAAAGCGCACGGGCACGGGCAGGCTGCCGTCGGGCTGCCTATCGGCCTCGCGAATGAGGCCCATAAACGCCTGCGTAATAAAGAGGCCGGTCAGCGGATCGAGATTGCGGTCGATATCGCTCACGGTTACAAACAGGGCGCAGGGGGTGTGTCCCATGGAAGCGAAGTCCACCTGATGGCACTCACGATAGAGCTGTGCCGCACCGTCGAATCCCAGACACATGACCTTTTCGGCAAGGATGCCGACGATGCTCGCGTGCATGCGCTCGGCATTTTGCGTAATGGCGTAGCGCCGCCATAGCGAGAGGGCATAGCTTTGGGGGTCGGTCGTGATCAGGCCGTCAAACAATCGACCCGTGGCACCGTCCTGCAGGTGCTCGATCAGCTTGATGACCGAGCTGATCGTCTGCTCGTCGGCGGGTAGCTGTTCGGTGACGTAGGCGACAAGACACGACAGCAGGTTTGCCGCCGCATGATCCCAAAAAGGCTGGTTGTTGTCCTCGATGGGGCAGATGGCCTTTGCCACCGAGAGGATGTCCTGCTGGTTGGGCCTGCCGTCCGCCTTGCGGCGAATGTGCCTCAGGGGGTTGTAGCCGCAGCGCTCGATGCCGGGCGCAAGGGCCGGGACGGTGTTGAGGTCGGCGAAGTTGAGACATTGCACGCGGTAACCGTGGGCTGCCAGCACGGGTCCCACTTCGCGACAGAGCGTGCCTTTGGTGTCGAGCACGATGTAGCTTGCGTTCATTTGCAGCAGGTTGGGCTTGAGGACGTTTCGGGTCTTGCCGGCTCCCGAGGGGCCGATCACAAGTGCGTTGTTGTTGAGTCCCGTTTGGCGGGTGTCGCAGGAAAGCGTTCGATCCTTGGCGAGGATGGTGGACGATGCGGACTCAGATGCGGCGAGACGGCTGGCGAGGTTAGACATGGGCGACCTCCTTGGTGGTCGAGAGGATTTCGTGGGCAAAGCCGAGCTCGACGGCGCGCTCGGCCGAAAGGTAGGTGTCTTTTGCAGTGAGGGACTGGATGCGCTTGGGCGTGAGGCCGCTGCGGTCCGAGAGGATTTGCGTGAGGGTCTTGCGGGTCTGCATGAGACGCCGGCTGGTTTCCTGCAGCGCAAGTGCCGAGCCGCCTGCCCCCTGGGGGATCAGCGGGTCGTGAATCATGAGCTCTGCATGGGGCGCCATACGGCGATCGTCGCCGCCCATAAAGATCACGGCGCCCATGGACGCGGCGAATTCCAGGCAGACGGTGCGGATAGGGCACGATGCGAGGCGCATGGCGTCATAGATCGCAAGACCCGATCGCACGCTTCCGCCGGCGCTGGCGACAAATATGGTGATGGGGCGGCTGGGGTCGGTGGCATCGAGCAGGCGGATCTGCTGGCATAGGTCGTGGGCCATCGGGGTTTCGATGTTTCCCATGACGGAGAGCTCGCGACGGGCGAGCATCTCATCGTAAATGCTGGTGAGCGTGATACCTCGGGCGGATTCACGCATGGTGAGGGGGCTGATGATGGGGGAATGATTGGTGTCCATGAGGACTCCTTTCTGTTGGTTGTGTTGTGGAATAGGATTGTTGCCCGCGGAGGGGCTGGCGGGCTACAGGGTTCGTCCGAGCCTAAGATCGAGCTCGGTTGCGGGGCAGACTGCCTGTCCGTGCGGCTCGCAAGCGCCAAGGGCTCCAAAGCGATAGAGCGTTGCGACGGGCGTGGTGTAGGCGAGCTGCAGCTGATGCTCGACGGGGGTGCATCCGTCATTTTTGTAATGAGCCGCGTAGTACTGCGCGATGCTGGCGTTCATCTCGCTGCCATTGCGATGACGCTCAAACTGGCGTCTGCAGGTCTCGATGATCTTTGCTACCGACTTGGGTGCCGTCGCGGGAACAAGGGCGAGATAGCCCTCAAATAGCTCGTTGATGCTCAGGAGGCACAGCAGGTCGATCAGCGTCCTTATGGCTGCTCCCTCGGCGGAAAAGTGCGCGGTCATGCGGTTATATCGGTTGCGGTCGACGACGGCCGCATGGGGTCTTGGAGTTTTCTGCCCCGCGGTGCCGGGCTTTTGCCGTACCTGTGTATTGAGCTCGACGTTGCAGCGCTTGAGGCCGTCCAACGGAAGGAACAGTGCGGTGCGCAGGGTGTTCCGCTTGCTTTCGAGTTCATGACGCTCGTCGGGTTCCCATTCGAGCTTGAGTTTCGTGTCGAGCGCCGTAAGCATATGGGCTAGGCAGCCTACGGTAAGAACGTACGAATCGTTGTCGCGTTTTGGGGCATAGGGGTCTGTCAGCTTGCGAATGTCGGGGTCGCCCATGATCTTTGTGCAGCGCTTCAGCAGTTGAGGGTGGTCGGCCAAGATCGTCGCGAGCGGTAGCGACGCGTAGTTCTTGATGGTCGCGGCGGCAAAGGCGGCGTCATATTCGTTTGCATATGCTCGCTCAATGCGGGCATCCAGAATGCTTTTCTTATCGCCGCCTTCGGCGTGGTGGTTTGTCATAGCTTCTCCAATCGGTTGATGTTCGTGCTGTTTGTTGATGTGTTGGTTGTCGTGAGTGATGTGCTTGCCGTGGGTGATGTGCTGACGTTGGGGTGCTATGCGGTTTTCAATGAGCCCGTGAGGCAGTTGCTGCAGGGGCGGGATGGAACGGCCCACGCAAGGCGGAAGGCATCGTGCTCAAAATCGAGACAGCAATGCCCTGGGTGCCTCACATGTGGCAGTTACCTCATTAAGTTGTCATTGCGTTTGGGGCTGTACTTTGCCGATCTTCTTTCTCTTACACGATAAAAACTGAAACTTCATATGCTCGATCTACTTAAAACCGCAACGGCGGTCTTTTATCAACTTATATGTCGGAACGTGTCTTTGCAAGTACTTTTTTGCGTTTGTTTCAAATGGGGTGGTTTTGCAACCGTCACGCGCGCGCTGTGCGAACGTGCCCCGGCTCGGATAAGATAGTGCGATCGAGTTCTACCGCGCTCACCGCAAGTAGTCTTTGTTGCTGAGATAGGTCATGGCCGAAAGGGGCCCGTATCCGTTGGGATACGGGCCCCTTTTCTGTTGTCGGCCAGATACGATGGGTCGCGTGACGTCGTCAGAGGTCGAATTCGACCGCTAACGACGCTGTGCAGCCCATCATTTCTGGTCGCAAACAGTAAAGGGGCATGAGGGTGTATTGAGGGGGGATGTCTTGCTGTCGGCATCCGCATGCGGCGCCATTCGCTTTCCGTAGATATACTTCTACAGCTAATTTCATACCGCTTGCCGGAATGCGGACGCTGTCCTTGCGTATCGGGCGTACATTGGACGTGGTATTTCGCGTGAAACCACAAATCGGTTGTCGGTCCTGAACAAGGAGGCCCAGCATGACGCTTGCCAAACCCATCAATAAATACATCGACTATATCGACGCTCCCGAGGACACATTTGAGCAGTATGTCGAGAAGGCACTAAAGTACAACTTCCGTTGTGTATTTGCGAACCTGCAGGAGTACGAGACGGGTCGCGCAATGCTCGAGGGCTCTGACATTATCCTTGCCGGTGCTATCGACTTTCCCCAGGGCACTATGACGCTTGAGGAGAAGCTTGCGAGGTTTGAGGAATACGCTGCGTGCGGCTTTACCGAGATTGACTACGTTTTGAATCAGGAGTCGGTCGAGAACCGCGATTTTGATGCCATCGAGCGCGAGATGACTGCCATTGCTGATTTTTGTCGCGCGCATGGCATCACTGAGAAGGTGATCGTCGAGATGTGCAAACTGGACGGCGACGATGCCGCCAAGCACCGTGTGTGTGAGATTGCGCTGGAGGCTAAGCCGGGATTCCTTAAGACATCGACTGGTAGAAGCTTTGGCGGCGCTAAGCTCGAGGACGTGCGGCTGATGCACGAGGTGCTCGGCGATTCCGTGGCAATCAAGGCGGCGGGCGGTATTCATAATTACGAAGAGGCTTGCGCATTCATCGAGGCCGGCGCTAGCGCGTTGGGTGCATCGGCGGGCATTGCGATCGTCGAGGGTGCACCGACGGAGGAGCGTCGTTAGCAGGCGTATTTGACCTGAGCGATAAAGCTTCACGACCACGCGTCGTTCATGTTCGGGACAATATGACTTTTTACCCGTTGCAGACAGAGCTGCCGTGGGTGTTCTGTATGATGGCTCAGACAAGGTTGTTCAATGACAGGGAGGCACATATGGCAATTAAAGCCATCGCAATGGATATCGACGGTACGCTTACCAACGATCAGAAGGTGATCAGCCCGCGTACGCGCGAGAAGCTGCTCGCGGCACAGGAATCGGGCATTAAGCTCATCTTGGCTTCGGGTCGTCCCGCCTGGGGTCTTCGCGCCCTGGGTCAGGAACTCGATCTCCACAACCACGATGGCCTGCTGGTCGCCTTTAACGGTGCGCACGTGGTCGATGCCCAGACCGATGAGGTGCTGTTCGACCAGGCCATGCCGGTCGACGAATTGCATCGCCTAATTGACCATCTTCGCAGCTTTGACGTGATCCCTATGATTTCGCTCGGGCGTGACCTGCATGTAGAGGACTCGTATCGCTGCATGATTACGCTGCCGGACGGCTCGCAGAAGAATATCGTCAAATACGAGCGCGACGCCTGCGATCTTAAGATTCGCGAAGTCGAGAGCCTTCATGAGGTGGCGGATGCCTATCCGGTGGACAAGCTACTCACCGCGGGCGATCCGGCCTATCTGCAGGCGCATCACGAGGAGATGTACGCGCCCTTTACCCAGACGCTGTCGGGTATGTTTACGGCTGACTGGTACTTTGAATATACGGCGCCCGGCATCGACAAGGCTCGTGCGCTCGAGGGTGCCCTGCCCAAGCTCGGCATCGATGCCAGCGAGGTCGTATCGTTTGGCGACGGCCAGAACGACAAGTCCATGATTGAGTGGGCCGGCACCGGTGTTGCCATGGGCAACGCCGTCGATGAGGTTAAGGCTGTGGCCCAGATGGTGACCGCCAATAACAACGAAGACGGTATTGCGGTGGCGCTGGATAAGCTGCTGGGTTAGAATCGCCGATTAATGCATGGTTCGGGCGCCTGCTCGCGGGCGTCCTTTTGTTAGGGAGGGTGCCGTGTCCGCATTTCCGTTCGACGCCGTTATCTTTGACATGGATGGCGTCATCGTCGATACCGAGTATTACTACCTGGGGGAGACTGCCGCGTTTGCCAAGGAGCTTGGGTTGAGCCTGACCCAAGAGGAGCTGAACGGGCAGATTGGCACCTCGCATCAGTTCTTCCTGCATATGCTGGTCGATTGGTTTGAGCGCGCCGGTAAAGGGCACTTCACTGGCGAGGAAGCGTTGGCCCGTTGGGACGAGTGGGCGCATAAGCGTCCGCGTGACTACCAGGCTTTGATTAACCCGGGCGCTGTGGATACGATTCGAGAGTTGCCGCGCCGCGGCGTTCGCGTGGCGCTGGCGAGTTCGTCTCCCATGGACAGCATCGAGGAAGTGCTCGATGCATGCGGGCTGTCGGATGCCTTTGAGTATGTGGTGAGCGGCGAACAGTTTAAGGAGAGCAAGCCCGAGCCCGACATCTACCTGCATGCGCTGGATCTGTTGGGGCTGCCTGCGGACCGTTGCTGCTGTGTTGAGGATTCGGTGCCTGGTATCACTGCCGGCAAACGCGCGGGGTTAACGGTGATTGCCAAGCGCGAGGAGCGCTTTGGCTTTAGCCAGGATGCCGCGGACAAGATTATCGACCAGCTGCCGGAACTGCTCACGCTTTCTTAGGGGTCTGTTGGGGGCTTTCTAGGAGCGAGTGGGCAAAAAATGCCAAATATGAGTACTGTCACTATTTTGGCAACAGCAAAATCAAGCCTTTGAGGCCTTAGTTGAGTGTCTGGGGACGATTAAAACCTGTTAAATAGCACTCAAGCATGCTAAAAACACCTCGATAATGAACGGTTGTACATTATCGAGGTGTTGTTTTATCGCAAAATAATGTGACTAGCTTTGCAACAGTACTCATATTTGGCATTTTTTGCCCACCGGGATCAGCGGAAGCCAAATATGGAGCGCGAATTTCTTAAAACGGTCGATTCGACGCTCTCCTCGGCGCAGTTTTTAAGTTCGGCGATGCGCCGGGAGACGCATTTTAGCGATGTGATGAGCTGCCGCGCGCTTGTATCTGCTTGCGGTTCGGCAGGAGCGTCGGTTTCGAGCAGCAGACAATCGAGTGGGATCTGTCTGGCATATTCGCGACCGCGCTTGGTGGCGAGCATGCGCTCGTTGACGGAGAAATAGCAGCCTGCATCGCTCGCGCGGACGAGTTCGTCCGAGGTACCGCTAAACCAGTGGAAGGTGATAACGGGGGAGTCGGGCCTTGGGGTGAGCAATCCGTGCGACTCGAGGACGTCCAGTACGGTTCCTGCCGAACGAACGGCGTGAATTGATATCACGCGCCCGGTAAGAGGATGATGCACAAGTGCATCGCAGAGCCGTTCAAGTGCCTGTATTTGTAACGGCTCGCTTCCAACAAAGCGTGCGGAAAAGTCGAGCCCGATCTCGCCGATAAAACGCTCTTGTGCAGCGACTTCGCAAAGTAGATTGATTTCGGCGGTTCCGCATCGGCCGTCGGCGAGCCACCAGGGATGGAGCCCTACGCCCGCGATGATGCTCGGGCGGTGACTGGCGCGTGTTTTTGCTGCCGCGAAGTCGCGTGGGTCGACGCCGCAGTCAAATAGACCCAGGCCCAGTGCCGTCGCCTCATCGGCAACGGTATCCGGGCAAGCCATCAAATCAAGATGACAGTGTGCATCAAACAGCTGCGGCTCCATCGCGGCATCCCTGCTAGTCCAAGCGCTGGCCGTCGGCGCGCACGCGCTCGGTGCCGCGTCCGCTGATCTGGCGGATAACCTCGCCGGCGATCATCTGGCCCATGATGGGCGGCATAAAGCTCGCGGTTCCCAGCTCGGTACGCTCGTGGATGTTGGAAGGGTCGCGAGGCTGTGTCTTAACCGATTCCTCGCAGCTAAACAACACGCGAAGGCTCTTGATGCCACGCTTTTTGCACTCTTTGCGCATGATGCGGCTCATAGGGTCGCGCACGGTGTCAAAAATGTCGGCAAAACGCAGGCATTCGGGGTGGAGCTTGTTGGCCCCGCCCATGGAGCTAACCAAATGAATGTCGTGGTCCTGAGCATATTTGGCAATGGTGAGCTTGGCCGAGATGGTGTCGATGGCGTCGACGACGTAGTCGAGCTTGCCGTCCGTCTGCTCCAAAACACTTGCGAAGAACTCATCGATGTTGTCGCTCAACAGGTATTCGGTACGTTTGATGACAGCGGCGGCGGGGTTGATGTCGTTGATCATGGCTTCCATTACATCCACTTTGCGCTTGCCGATGGTGCTGTGAAAGGCGATAGCCTGGCGGTTGATGTTGCTGGGCGCGATGATGTCCTTGTCCAAGATCACAAAATGACCGATGCCGCCACGGGCAAGTGCCTCGCAGCAGTTGGAGCCCACGCCGCCGCAGCCAAGCACCAGCACCGTGGCGTTGGCGAGTTTATCGAGCGCCTCGCGGCCCATGATAATCTCGAGCTTGGTGTCGCGTGTCTCGACGGGAGCTGCAGCTGCGGTTTCGGTCATAGATATCCTCCGATGGGGAAGCGGGTCGTGTTTTGGCTATCGCCATTATAGGTATTATCGCGATTCCATTTGAGCCCTAGGGGTTTGTTGAAACGAGACCGGGATTCGCATAAGATGAAGCAGGTGGCACCCGTTGCCGCGGGTTGGCCAACTCCCAAACACGTTTGTAGCGTGAGAAGTGGCCGTCTTCGCATTACGCGGGGGCGGCTATTTTTTTGAGTATAAGATTAGATAGTTAGACAAATATCTAAATATTGAGTATAGTGTGCGCGTCGAACGAAATACTGAGAGGAGGTCCTATGCCGGGAGAGGGTTTTAAAGCGCTGGCCGATCCTACACGGCGTCACATTTTGGAACTGTTGCGCGAGGGCAATTGTACGGCCGGAGAGCTTGCCGAGCATTTTGACATCAGCAAACCGTCATTGAGCCATCATTTGGCGACGCTTAAAAACGCTGGGTTGGTGACCGACGAGCGTCATGGTCAAAACATCGTATACAGCTTAAACACCACTGTCATGCAGGACTTGATTGGCTGGTTTATGAGCTTTACAAACACTGAAGGTGGTAAGGATGAATAACGAAAACAAGGGCATTCACGCCACGGGGGTATCGCCGCGCGTGTGGGCCGTGCTCGTGGTGCTGTGCGTTGCCAATGTCGCGGCACACCTTATGGTGATGCCGAGCTTGCCTGCGCAGATTCCCACGCACTGGGGAGCGAGCGGCGCCGTTAACGGTTGGGGTCCCAGTTGGATGGCCTCTGCGCTCGGCGCACTGCCGCTGGTGCTTTTGGCGGTGTTCTACGTGGTGCCGCGCATCGACCCCAAGGGCGAGGCGTATCGGACTTCGGGCAAGTTCTATCAGGGTTTCGTAATCACCTTCACGCTGGCCATGTGTGCCATAAGCTGGCTGGGGGAGCTTACCGTATGGGGTGTGGTGCCTGCTGCTGGCACGGTCAATTTGCTGGTATCGGGCGCTATCGGTTTGCTCTTTATTGGCATGGGCAACTACCTGCCGCGTGTGAAGCAAAACTACACGCTGGGCATCAAGACGCCTTGGGCGCTTGCCGACCCCGAGAACTGGCGCCGTACGCAGCGTTTTGGTGGCGCCTGCTTTATGGTGCTGGGCGTTGGTCTGATTGTGATGGGTGTGGCGGGCAGCGCGCTATCGAGTGAAGTCGTCGCCACAGTGAGCGCGGTGCTGGCGTTTGGATCGGCCGGAGCTGCCTACGTCTACTCGTATCTGCTGTGGCGCAAGTCTCAGCGGGCTGTTCGCTAAGGTTGCGGAAAACTAGCGTACGCAGTTCATATTTTGTTCCGGGGGACTTTTCCCAGGTAGTATTAGGGGGTGTGGGCGACCATGCCCCCTTTTATTAGAACGCGCGGATTGCCCCCCGCTTTTCCAAAACGGACAGGGGGAGAAGATTTCCGCAGCTAGATAAGGAGAAACGGACATTGGCTGAGTTCATTTACAGCATGTATCAGGCTCGCAAGGCCCATGGCGACAAGGTGATCCTTGACGACGTGACCCTGAGCTTCTATCCCGGTGCCAAGATCGGCGTCGTGGGCCCCAACGGCATGGGCAAGTCGACCCTGCTCAAGATTATGGCTGGCATCGAGGAAGTTTCCAACGGCGATGCCAGGCTCACCCCCGGCTACACCGTAGGAATCCTGCAGCAGGAGCCGCCGCTCGACGACGACAAGACCGTCATCGAGAACGTGCGCATGGCGTTTGGTGACATGATCGCCAAAGTCGATCGCTTCAACAAGATCGGCGAGGAGATGTGCGACCCGGATTGCGACATGGACGCCCTCATGGCCGAGATGGGCAAGCTCCAGGACGAGATCGACGCCGCCGACGGTTGGGATATCGATTCCAAGCTCGGCCAGGCCATGGACGCCCTGCAGCTGCCCGATTCTGACATGCCGGTTAACGTGCTTTCCGGCGGCGAGCGCCGCCGCGTGGCCCTGTGCAAGCTGCTGCTCGAGGCTCCCGACCTGCTGCTGCTTGACGAGCCCACGAACCACCTGGACGCCGAGTCGATCCTGTGGCTCGAGCACTTCCTGCATAACTATCAGGGCGCTGTGCTTGCCGTCACGCATGACCGCTACTTCCTGGATAACGTCGCCGAGTGGATCTGCGAGGTCGACCGCGGCCACCTCTACCCCTACAAGGGCAACTACTCCACGTATCTGGAGACCAAGGCCGCGCGTATCGAGGCTCAGGGCAACCGCGATGCCAAGCTCGCCAAGCGCATGGAGGCCGAGCTCGAGTGGGTGCGCAGCTCGCCCAAGGCCCGCCAGGCCAAGAACAAGGCCCGTCTGGCTCGCTACGAGGAGATGGAGGCCGAGGCCCGCGCAAGCCAGAAGCTCGACTGGACCGACATCCGCATCCCTGTGGGTCCGCGTCTGGGCAACAAGGTGCTCGAGGCCCATCACCTGCACAAAGAGTTCGACGGCCGCGTGCTCATCGACGATCTTTCGTTCACCCTGCCGCGCAACGGCATCGTGGGTGTGATCGGCCCCAACGGCGTCGGTAAGACCACGCTGTTCAAGACGATTGTGGGTCTGGAGCCGCTGACTTCGGGCGAGCTCGAGGTGGGCGAGACCGTCAAGATTTCCTACGTCGACCAGAACCGTTCCGGCATCGATCCCGATAAGAACCTATGGGAGGTCGTCTCGGACGGCCTGGACCACATGATGGTCGGCGAGACCGAGGTTCCGAGCCGCGCTTATGTGGCGAGTTTTGGCTTTAAGGGCCAGGACCAGCAGAAGCGCGCCGGTGTGCTCTCCGGTGGCGAGCGCAATCGTCTGAACTTGGCGCTTACGCTCAAGCAGGGCGGCAACCTGCTGCTCCTCGACGAGCCCACGAACGACCTCGATGTCGAGACGCTGTCCTCGCTCGAGGCGGCGCTGCTCGAGTTCCCGGGCTGTTCGGTGGTCATTAGTCACGACCGTATGTTCCTGGACCGCGTCGCCACGCATATTCTGGCGTGGGAGGGCACCGACGAGAACCCGGGCAACTGGTATTGGTTCGAGGGCAACTTTGAGGCCTATCAGGCCAACCGTATCGAGCGCTTGGGCGAGGACGCAGCCCAGCCGCATCGTATTCACCGCAAGCTCACGCGTGACTAGTCGAGCTCAGGTGACCTAATGAGAAAGGGACGATAACCTTGAGGGTTATCGTCCCTTTTTGTTACTTGGTAGAAGGTTCGACTTTATCGATGGTCCAGGCGGCTCCGAGACCGCCGGTGGTGTTGCGGCGGATGCGCACGGCAACCTCGCGACGCTCGCCGGCCTGCGTGTAGCGCAGGGGGAAGCTTGCGCGGTTCCGCGCGGCCTCGATGGTGCCGCGTTCGCGGGCGATCCAGTAGTACTCGCCGACGATGCCGAGCGTGTCGGCGCCGTAGGGGAGATAGGTCGACAACTGGTGCAGAAGCGGGCCGGGGCAGAAGACCTCGGTTGCGAAATCGACGGGGAAGTCCTCGGGGATGGCGGGCACTGCAGGTGCGGGGGCCGGTGCTGCAGCGGGGGCCGGAGCCGGTGCAGGTGCGGGAATTTGGTCGCAAGCAGAGGTGGGCGCGGACTCGATGACGGGTGCGGGCTCCGGCGTCGCTTCCGGCTTGATCGTGGAATCTACGGGCTCCACGGTGACGGGCGCGTCTGCAGCTGCAGTTTCAACCTCAACCTGCGTCGCGTTCTCGTTCTCGACGCTCGGCTTTGCCTCGATGGGCGTGGAAGCCATGGTGGTGATACCTGCGTTGGCGTTCTCGGGGTCATAGACGACCGTGAGCGAGATGGCGGGCTGCGGCGTCTCGGGCTCCGGTGTCGCCTCGGTAGCGTTTTGATCTGCGGGCTCGTCAGACTGACCGTCCTCGGCATTGTCGCCAAAGACATCGCTATTCTGGAACACGGGCGCCTCGGGTTGGCCAGCCGTCTCTTCGATTGTCGACGTGGGAGTCTCGTTGAGCTCAACAGTGGCTTCCTGATCAGACATGGCTTCGGAATCAGTTGTGGTGGCGATTTCGGTTTCGGCTTCTGCCGTCACCTCGATAGCGACTTCGATCTCTGTCTCGGGCTCGGGTTCCGGCACGGCTTCAACCATGGCTTCTGGCTCGGTGCGCTTTACGTGCTTGGGGCGCACGGCCTTGAGGTCCTTCTCACCGCGCTTTTTCTTTTTGTAGGACTGCTTGGCGCCCTTGACTGCCTTGGGCTTGTCCTCGCCCTTGGCAAGTGCGGCATCCCAGGCCTCGTTTGCGATGACCGTGGCATACAGGCGACCGCCCTTAAAGACGGTCAGCTTAATGCAGTCGTCAAGCTCCTCGAGCAACTCGCGCGTGGACTCAAAGCCCAGGTCGTAGGCCGTCATATCGCCCGCGGCGAGTGCCTCCTCGACCTGCGTCATAAACGTTTGCTTGCCGCATCCAATCGCATCGCGTAGCAGTCGATACAGATAGATGTGGTTGCCCAGCGAAAGCGTGGGCCTAACTATTGTCTTGCTCATGGCAAATCTCCTCTTTACACATGTAAAGCATCTTACCATCGCATAGCGTTCGCCATGGCGGCGCCCAAGGCAAACGGGCGCGAACCGCTGTCGATTCGCGCCCGTTATACAGGTCGGTTATCTATGAGAGGCAAATGTGCTTAGTTGCCCGATGCCGTGCCTTGGCTCGAGTTGTCGGATGCCGTGCCGGACGCGGTTCCGCTCGAGCTGTTCGAGCTGTTGGTGTTGCTGCTGTCTGCTGCGCCCGTTCCCGAAGTGCTGTCGCTCGTCTGGCCGCCCGTGCTCGGCTGCGAACCGTCAGTCGTTTGGCTTGAGTCGGTCGTGCCGGACGGCGTGCTGCTGTTGGCCGTAGAGGAATCGGTGCCCTGCGATTGGTTTTGGGTGTTCGAGGACGAATTGGCAGAGGTAGAACTGTCTTGCGTATCGTCCGTCTGTGCCTGTTGATCCTGCGACTGGGTGTTGCCATTTGCATCGCTCTCGGTCGTGCGCGACGAAAGGATCGGCTCGGGACGCTCGCCCAGACCCTCACCGGCAGTGGTGATAAGGATGGCGCCGACGCAGGCGATGACCGCGACGATGGCGATAGCGATCGAGAAGATGATGACCTTCTTTTGCGTCTGGCTGCGCTCAGCCGCCGCCTTGGCGCGCAGGCTGTTGGGAGCGACGCGCGCCGTGGTCGCGCGTCCCGCAACCTGGCGCATCTCCTGCGTGGTTGCGGCGCCACCTAGGTGCTCCTCGACATTGGGCTCAACGGGCTCGTAGGCGCCGGTAGGGTAGTCGACAGCGGCATGCGTGCCCTTGATTGCTTCGGCGCTGGCGGAGATAAAATGGCGATAGACCTGCGAGGACACAACAGTGATGACTGAGCTCACAGCGGCACCAATCACCGAGCCGGCAATGCCGATCTTTGAAGCAAGCGCCACGCTCGTGGCGGCAGCTGCGGCGCCGGCGATGATCTGGGGAATGGAAATGTCATCGAACAGGCCCTTTTTGGGCGCGATGGCCATGGTCTGTCCGATGGAATGGTTCTCGTGCACGCCGTTGTTGAGCGATGCCGGCGTCATGACGCGCGTGCGCGGCGCATCGGTGTACTTGGTTGTCATACGGGGTCCTCCCGGTGTAAATCTACTTCGTTTCGTGTAGCCATCAGGGTACCCACCAGATGTGAATCGTACGTGACATTTAACAGATACCATCAACTCATCAATAGCTCACCAAGTTGGTGGGATGTGGTTCCACCCGGCGGTTGAACTACAATAGGGCTTGCTAATTGTGTTGAATAGCGTCTACGCACGGGAGCATTCTTATGAATCTTCACCTTTCTCAGTCTGATGGCTTTTTGCGCGTGGCGGCGGCGTCGCCGCAGATTCGCGTGGCAGATGTCGAGGGTAATGCCGAGGTTGCGCTGGCAGCTGTTCGCAGAGCTGCCGAGCGCGGCGTTCGCGCGTTGGTGCTGCCCGAGCTTAACCTGTGCGGCTATACCGCGGCTGATCTGTTCCATAACCGCACGCTGCTGCATGGCTGCGAGGCGGCGCTGGTGCGCATCCTCGATGAAACCCGTGAGCTGCCGATCATCTTTACCATCGGTCTTCCCGTTGCGGTGGCCGAAAACATCTACAATTGTGCGGCCGTGTGCTGTGCGGGCGAGCTTTTGGGCCTTACGGCCAAAAAGTATCTGCCCAACTACGGCGAGTTTTATGAGTGCCGCTGGTTTGCTCCGGCGCCGGCCGATCCCGTGTGGGTTGAATTTGCCGGTCAGGGTCCGGTCCCGCTGGGTTCGGGGCTTGTCTACCGCTGCTGCGATGAGGGTACCGAGGACCTGGTGCTGGGCGTTGAGGTCTGTGAGGACCTGTGGGTGCCGGCACCCCCTTCGACCGAGATGGCGCTTGCCGGTGCGACGGTGATCCTCAACCCGTCGGCCTCGGACGAGATTATCGGTAAGGCAGATTACCGCCGCAGCCTTATCTCTAACCAGAGCGCGCGCCTGTACTGCGCCTATGCCTACGCGGACGCGAGCGAGGGCGAGTCCACGACCGATATGGTCTTTGCGGGCGAGAACCTTGTCTACGAAAACGGCTCCAAGCTCGCCGCGACCAAACTGCTTACCTGCGATATGGTCATCGCCGACGTTGACCTTGACCGTCTGGTTGCCGAGCGCCGCCGCTCGACGACGTGGACGCGCGCGGACGATGCGCCGGAGGCCACGACCGTTGAGTTTTCGTTTGAGGGCGTGCCGGCCAAAGAGCCTGTCCTGCGCGATGCACTCGACATCGACCGCGTCTTCCCGCGCGCGCCCTTTGTGCCGGCCGACCACGGTGACCTGGCTGAGCGCTGCGAGACCATCCTCGACCTGCAGACTGCCGGCCTCAAGACCCGCCTTGCCCATACGAGCACCAAGGCGGCCGTCATCGGCCTTTCCGGTGGCCTCGATTCCACGCTGGCGCTACTCGTGACCGTGCGTGCCTTCGATGCGCTGGGGCTGCCGCGCACGGGTATCACGGCGGTCTCCATGCCCGGCTTTGGTACGACGCACCGCACTAAGTCCAACGCCGAGTCGCTCGCGCGCGACCTAGGCGTGAGCTTCCGCGAAGTTTCGATCCACGCGGCCGTGGAGCAGCACTTCAGGGACATTGAGCACGATCCGGCCGTGCAGGACGTGACCTACGAGAACAGCCAGGCCCGCGAGCGTACGCAGATCCTGATGGACCTGGCCAATCAGGCTGGCGGTTTTGTTATCGGTACGGGCGACCTGTCGGAGTTGGCGCTCGGCTGGGCTACCTATAATGGCGACCACATGAGCATGTACGCCGTCAACGCGAGCGTGCCCAAGACGCTTGTGCGCCATCTGGTGCGTTATGCGGCTGATGTCTTTGGCGGGCGCATTGCCGAGGTCTTGCTCGATATCCTCGATACGCCGGTGTCTCCCGAACTTCTGCCGCCCACGGGCGACGGCGAGATTGCGCAGAAGACCGAGGATTTGGTGGGCCCGTACGAGCTCCACGACTACTTCCTCTACTACCTGCTGCGTTTTGGCTTTGAGCCCGGCAAGATCTACCGCATGGCGCTCAAGAGCTTCGAGGGCGTCTACGACGTCAAGACCGTTCACACGTGGTTGCGTACGTTCTATCGTCGCTTCTTTGCCCAGCAGTTTAAGCGCAGCTGCCTGCCCGATGGTCCCAAGGTGGGCTCGGTGACGCTCAGCCCGCGCGGCGATTGGCGTATGCCGAGTGACGCTAGCTCGCGTCTGTGGCTTGCGCAGATCGACGCGCTCAATCCAGTTGACTAAGGTTGGTTAAATTGAACCAATACGGGGGTTGCAAGCGTTACACTTTTGCAATCTGATGGCCCGTATCGCGCGGCGCTCTTGTCGGAGCGCCGCGTTTTTTATATCGAAAGGTGGCACCATGCAGGCATCGCAGCGTCTCGACCGCTTTGGCGCGGAGGTCTTCGCCTCGCTCAACAATAAGCTTCTCGTGCTGAAGGCTCAGGGCAAGACCATTTACAACATGAGCGTGGGCACGCCCGACTTTAAGCCGTACGACCACGTGGTCGAGGCGCTGACCCAGGCCGCCCAGGACCCCGAGATGTGGAAGTATGCCCTGCGCGACCTGCCCGAGCTTAAGCAGGCCGTGTGCGATTACTATGAGCGTCGCTTTGGCGTTTCGGGCATTACGCCGTCCATGGTGCAGTCGTGCAACGGCACGCAGGAGGGGGTGGGCCATTTGGGCCTTGCCCTGCTCGATCCGGGTGACACCATTTTGGTTCCCGATCCGTGTTACCCGGTCTTTGAGGCGGGTGCCAAGATCGCCGATGCCAAGCTCGAATACTATCCGCTGGTTGCCGAGCACAATTACCTGCCCTATGTGGCGGGTATCGATTCCGAGGTGGCCGATCGTGCCAAGTATATGATCGTGTCGCTGCCCGCGAACCCGGTCGGCTCGGTGGGCACTCCCGAGGTCTACGAGGAGATCATCGCTTTCGCCCGCGAGCACGACCTGCTCATCGTCCATGACAACGCGTACTCCGACATCGTGTTCGACGGCGAGCCGGGCGGAAGCTTTTTGCAGTATCCCGGCGCGCTCGAGGTGGGCGTGGAATTCTTCTCGCTTTCCAAGTCGTTTAACGTCACCGGTGCCCGCATCGGCTTTTTGGTCGGTCGCGAGGACGTGGTCTCGGCCTTTGCCAAGCTGCGCAGCCAGATTGACTTTGGCATGTTCTTCCCGATCCAAAAGGCTGCCATCGCCTGCCTGAACGGTCCGCGCGATGAGGTTGAGGCACAGCGTCTGAAGTACCAGGAGCGCCGCGATGCCCTGTGCGACGGCCTTGAGGGCTTGGGCTGGGAGCGTCCCAACGCGCATGGTTCGATGTTTGTGTGGGCCAAACTTCCCGGCGGCCGTACCGATTCCATGGCGTTTTGCGAGGAGCTCATGGAGAAGGCCGGCGTTGTGGTGACGCCGGGTGCGAGCTTTGGGCCTTCGGGCGAGGGGCACGTGCGCATGGCGCTGGTCTTGCCGCCCGATCAGATCGCTCTGGCCGTCGAGGCTATTCGCGAGGCGGGTCTGTATTAAAAAGACATCTAGGCGCGTCAATAGTTCGAAACCGATTTCGGGCAGTTATCTTACGAATTCTGCAAACAATTTCGGTAAACGGTCGATTTTTGGCTGCGAATAGGCGCATAATCAAAGTCCCGATTGGCTATATTGGGATTACGGCAAGCCGCTTGGGTCGTTCCCGGGCGGCCTGTTTGTGGAGAGAGATGGGAGTTTCTAATGGTTAACGAGAAGAAGGTCGCTATTGTCGGCTGCGGTTTCGTCGGTTCGTCGTCGGCGTTCGCACTGATGCAGAGTGGTCTGTTCTCCGAGATGGTCCTCATCGACGTGGACAAGAACCGCGCCGAGGGTGAGGCACTGGATATCGCGCACGGCATGACGTTTGCCGAGCCGATGAAGATCTACGCCGGCGATTATTCCGATGTCGCCGATGCTGCCATGATCGTCGTCACCGCTGGCGCTGCCCAGAAGCCCGGTGAGACTCGCCTGGACCTGGTCAACAAGAACGTCAGCATCTTTAAGTCCATTATTCCCGAGATTAAGAAGTCCGGCTTCGACGGCATTCTGCTCATCGTCTCCAACCCGGTCGACGTTCTGACCTATGCCGCCATCAAGATGTCCGGTCTGCCCGAGGGCCACGTCATCGGATCCGGCACCGTGCTCGACACCGGCCGTCTGCAGCAGATGCTCGGCGCTCACGTCGAGGTCGATCCGCGCGACGTTCAGGCCTACGTCATGGGTGAGCACGGCGACTCCGAGTTTGTCGCTTGGTCCAGCGCTCAGGTTGCCGGCGTTCCGCTGAACACCTTCTGCGAGCTTCACGGCCATCTGGAGCATGAGGCTGCCGAGAAGCGCATCGCCGAGGACGTCAAGAACTCCGCCTACACCATCATCGAGAAGAAGCACGCCACCTACTACGGCGTCGCCATGGCCGTTAAGCGCATCTGCACTGCCGTCATGCGCGATGAACAGACCGTTCTGCCCGTCTCCTCGCTCATGGTGGGCGAGTACGGCCTGTCCGATCTTGCCATCTCCATGCCGACCGTCGTTGGCCGCGACGGCGTTGTCTGCCGCGTCCCCGTGCCGCTGAACGATGACGAGCAGCATGAGCTCACCGTCTCCGCCAAGGCCCTCAAGGACATCATCGACAGCGTCGACTTCTCCTGCTAAATTAGGCTCGTTTGCCAGCAAGCTACAATGAAGGCGCCTGGGTCCACACGACCCGGGCGCCTTTTTGGTGCAAGGGGGACAGGTTGCTTTGCGCCATTGTTGATGGGAGAGCCATGTCGGATTCGCCTAATTTTTTGACCTATGCCCAGACGGCGTTTGATCCGTTTGAGGAACGGTCGTTCTGCGCGGTGGATAGCCTGGTCTTTGCGTGGCTGTCCTATTTGCGTTTGCCGGGGGATATGCCGGAGCTTACCGGCTGGCAGGGTCTTGACGTACGCGAGCTGCTGCGTGCCGAGTGCTACCGGGACATGATTGGCGACCTGTGGGATCCGGAGGGGAGCAGGGCCTTGTTGGAGGCCGTGGCAGCAAGCCCTCGCTACCGTGGCGTGCACGTTTGCGGCTATCGTGCCGTGAGCGATGTGGTGGTGACAGAGCAGTTTGCGGCTATGACGTTCCGATTTCCGGCGGGGTTTAGCTATCTTTCCTTCCGGGGGACCGACAGCACGATTGTGGGCTGGAAAGAGGACTTTAACATGGCGTTCCGGTGTCCTGTGCCGGCCCAGGAATCCGCGGCGCGTTATGTGGACGAGGCAGCGGATACGATTGACGGGCCGCTTTTGTGCGGAGGTCATTCCAAGGGTGGAAACCTTGCGGTGTACGGTGCGGCGATGTGCTCCGATGTCGCCCGAGAGCGAATCGAACGGGCGTATTCCCATGATGGTCCGGGCTTCGTCGAGGAGTTTCTGAACGGCAGCGCCTTCGCTGATCTATCCAGTCGAATCGACAAGACGCTACCTCGGTCGTCGATTTTTGGCATGATGTTCGAGACGCAGGAGGACTATGCCATCGTTGAGAGCACCGAGTTCAGCCTGCTGCAGCACAATCCCTTTAGCTGGGTGGTTGATGGTCGCGACTTCGTGTACTGTGAGCGCCTGTCCGCCGGTGCTCGATACGTTGATAGCTCCATTCGCGAGATGCTGCTTGCGGTGTCGCCTAGCGAGCGCGAGCGTTTTGTAGATGCGTTGTTCTCCGTGCTTGAGGCTACGGGTGCTGAGCGGTTTGCGGATATCGCCGGGAATCTGCGCGAGAGCCTGCCCGTGATGCTCCAGACTGCGCAAGGCTTTGACAAGGATACGCGACGCTTTGTCTCGCAGACCATCGCGGCAATCCTTAAATGCGCACTGCTGCCCAAACGACCCCAGATCGACATGCCCGCTGCCGGCAAGAGTTTGGCAGAACAGCTCGAGGCTTGGCAGTCCGAGCTCCTGCGCTAGCCATTGGTGCAAAGCAACCTGTCCCCGATGCACCAATCTTCGATGCGCCTGGGGCGGGCTCGACCGCTATACTGGTTCGTGCTCAATTCGATCTAGAACGGAATGCCGTATATGAAAATCAATCACGCGATTCTGCATATCCTGGACTTTGACTCTGCCGTCAACGTCATGAGCCAGCGAGAGCTCGATATCGAGAGCCGCACCGTGCGCAACTTTGTGACCACACATTTGCGCCGTGCCCGTACATCGGCCGATAACAAGCGCGCCACGTTTGCCGAGAACTCCGCATTCGGCGGCGAGCTCAAGGGCTATTTCTTTGGCGAGCGCGAGTTCGTGGACCTGTCGCAGCAGATTGCGGAGTTCATTTCCTCCGAGCTCGCCAAGGCCGAAAAAGCCGAGTCCACCGATGTGCTCGTGGCCGACTTTGACGACGACGAGGATGCCCGCTGGTTTGCCGTGATGTTGCTGGACTCCAAGCAGGCTTTTATGCACGAAGTGGGACGCGAGGAGGGCGAGGTGCGCAACGACATCACGCGCCACTATGCTATCCTGCCGAATCCTTCACAAAAGGTGCCAAGCTATGCCATCGTGCGCGCGAGCACCATGGAGATCGGTTATGTGGACAAGAAGCGCAAGATTGCCGGTGAGGACCGTATGCTTATCCCCGATGGCCTGCTGCAGTGCGACACGGGCGTATCGGGCAAGGAGGTCATCGACACCGTGACGCGTGTGGTCGAGGAAGTCGCCGAGGAGCACGGTGCTAACACAGCTGTGGCACTTGCTAAGGTCAAAGCTGCCGTTGCCGGGAAGGTCGAGGATGACGAGGAACTGCCGCCTTGGGATATCGTCGACGAGGTCTTTGAGGACGAGCCGGTCATCAAGGAAAGCGTACGCGCGGCACTGACCGAAGAGAAGGTGCCCGAGCGCGTGCCCGTGGAGCGCAAGCAGGTAGAACGCGCGGCGGTGCGCAATCACAAGATTCGTACCGACACGGGCATCGAGATCAGCTTTCCGGCCGAGATGGGTTCGAACTCCGAGTACATCGAGTTCGTCAACGAACCCAACGGCCTCATCTCCATCGAGCTCAAGAATATTGGCAGCATCGAGAATCGATAAAGCTTTTTACTTTTGAATAAAAGTCTGGATTATATTTCGATGTATACTTGGAAATATAATCCAGACTATTTTTTTGGAGGTCAAAAATGTCCCCACTTGTTCTGGAAAAACCGGTGTTTACGAAAGACCAGGTTGTTTCTGCTACCGAAGCAAGCAAGTCTTTATCCGCCATACGCAAGCGCGCCAAGCGTGCCCCGCAATTCATTGCAGACCATAACGATATCGATACCGTGATTGTCGATTATGCCGCCTATGAGGAAATGTACGGTGCGCTGCAGTACCTGCGCGAACTTGAGATTGATCGCATCGCGGCGGACCGAATCAAGAACGGTCCGCACGAGTTTATTCCGTTTGAGGACGCCTTAACTCCTGATGAGCTCGCAGAGTTTGAGTCAATGGATCCCGACGCGATTTCCGACGAGGACCTTTTCGAATGAGTGGGCATTTTGTCATCGGCTTTTTGAATCGAGATGTCGAGAAGGAATATCAAAAGCTTGATGGTTCTCAGCGAAGACTCGTGCGCATTGCAATAGAAAAATTAAAGACGCGCGCCGATGAAATCGGAACGCCGCTTCACGGTGAGCTTGCCGGCTGCAAGAAGATCAAATGGCGAAACGCGGGACTCCGAATGATTTTTCGAATTCGAGAGGACGGAACAGTTGAGATTGCCGAGATTGTAGCAATTGGGCGGCGTGACCGTTCCGAGGTCTATAAGACGGCCGCAGGGCGCCTGTCAAAGCGACCCGCCATGGTTGAATACGACGGAACTCTGAGATGATGAAGGCCGAAGCCCCGATGGTGCTTCGGCCTTTTTTGTTTTCGGCTTGGTTGCTGACACTGCGCCGCAGGTTGAGCATACGTCAGCGAAAACGCGGTTTGTCAAAACCGCGTAACTTTTAAAGCTGGCGCAGGCCTTCCTCGAGGCCGGTCTTGCTGTCGGTCTTCTCGTCGCGCATCTTGATGACGCGGGCGGGGACACCGGCCACGACGGCACCGGCGGGGACGTCCTCGACGCATACGGCACCGGCGGCCACGACGGCGCCCTTGCCCACGCGCACGCCCTCCAGGACCACGGCGTTGGCGCCGATCATGACGTCGTCTTCGATGATGACGGGCGTGGCGCTTGCGGGTTCAACGACGCCTGCCAACACGGTTCCAGCGCCGATGTGGCAGTTCTTGCCCACGGTGGCGCGGCCGCCCAGCACGGCGCCCATGTCGATCATGGAGCCCTCGCCAATGACGGAGCCGATGTTGATGATGGCGCCCATCATGATGACGGCGCGATCGCCGATCTCGACGCGGTCACGGATGATCGCGCCCGGCTCGATGCGGGCGTTGATGCCCTTAAGGTCGAGCATGGGCACGGCGGAGTTGCGGCAGTCGTTCTCCACATCGTAGTAATCGATAGAATCGTCGTTAGCGTAGAGGATTGCCTTGAGCTCATCCCAGTCGCCAATGACGGTCTTGCCGCGGCAATCGCCGTAGACGCGTGCGTTGCCCCACTGGACCTCCATGCCGGGCTTTTCGCGCACGTACAGTTTGACGGGCGTCTTCTTGGGCGCGGTGGCGATGTAGTTGATAATCTCCTGTGCATCCATCTCGGCTGCGTTGCTCATATGCTGTCTCTCCTTTGGGTGGATCCGGTTGATACCTGGTTAGGCAAACATGATCTGGTCGAACGTGTAGAAGCCGGGCTCGCGGGTGACGAGCTTCTGGGCGGCGGTCAGGGCGCCGTTGACGAAGATCTGGCGGCTCGTGGCACGGTGCGTGAGCGTGACCTCCTCGTCCTGGCCAAAGAAGCTCACCTCGTGCACGCCGGCGACGGTGCCGCCGCGCAACGAGTGCATACCGATTTCCTTGGGGTCGCGCGCGCCGCACATGCCCTCGCGTCCGTAGACGGGGTGGTAGCCTGCCTCGGGCTCGGCCTCGACTACGGCGTCGAGCAGCAGCTTGGCGGTGCCGCTGGGGGCGTCAACCTTTTGGTTGTGGTGCGTCTCGACAATCTCGCAGTCAAAGCCGGGCAGCTCGCGCGTGGCCTGGGCCACTAGATGACGCAGGGCGGCGATGCCGATGGAGTAATTGCCCGAGTGCATAACGCGGGCGTACTGGCCCAGCTCACGCAGGCGGTCCATCTGCTCGGGAGTGTAGCCTGTGGTGCCCGAGACCAACGCCGTACCCGTGCGCTCGACATAGGCGACGACGGCGTCGAAGGTCACGACGTTCGAGAAGTCGATAATCACATCGGCAGCCGGTGCGTTCTCGAGCTCGCTCAAATCGAAGCCAATCTGGGCCACGATATCAAAAACGGGCTTCCCGGCGGCGTCGACAATTCCTTCGGCGGTAGTGCGGATGAGCGAGCCCATGCGGCCCGTTCCCATAATGACGGTCTTAATCAAGCAGACCAGCTCCCTTCAGAGTATCGGTAAGTGCGGCTCGCGTGTCGTTGGCCATGGGGCATAGCGGCATACGGTAGTTTGCCTCGATCATGCCCATCTGGGCGAGCGCTTCCTTAACGGGGATGGGGTTGACCTCGCTAAAGAGGGCGTTGATGAGCGGCTGGCCGGCAATCTGGATATCGCGGGCGCGCGCTACGTCGCCGTCCAGATAAGCGCGGCACATGTCGTGCACGAGCTGCGGCTGTACGTCGGCCCACACGCTGATGGTACCCGAAGCGCCTAGGCTCATGAGCGGCACGGTGAGTGCATCCTCGCCCGAGTACATGCGGAAGTCATCGGACAGCAGGTGGGCGATTTTGGCCGCGTAGGCGACGTTGCCCGAGGCCTCCTTGATGCCCATGATGTTGGGGTGCGCGGCCAAGCGCTCTACGTTGCGCTCGCTGATACCGCAGCCACAGCGGCCGGGGATGTTGTACAAAATGCAGGGGATGTCCACGGCGTCGGCCACGGTCTTAAAGTGCTGGTAGATGCCCTCTTCGTTAGATTTGTTGTAGTAGGGGGTAATGAGCAGCAGACCATCGGCACCCAGGCCCTGGTAAGTGAGCGACTTAGTGAGCATGGTTTGCGTGGAGTTAGAGCCCGAGCCGGCAATAACGGGGACGCGGCCCGCAACCTGCTTGACCACTGCGGCGACAACGGAGTTGTCCTCGTCGTCGGTCATCGTGGCACTCTCTCCGGTGGTGCCCAGGGTGAGGATGGCGTCAGTGCCATTTTGCAGGTGGAAATCGATAAGGCGCTCAAGCGCGTCAAAGTCGACACTGCCGTCCTTTTTAAACGGCGTGACAAGGGCGACGATTGAGCCCTCGAGATTGCGGATATCCATGTTCTTCTCCTTCGCTTCCGCGATCTGGACGCGTTTGTTCCATTGGGCGGCGACTGCTAGGCGCTCGTCCTGAGCGCGACGGCGGGCGGCATCGGCGCGCGATTTGGCCAGCAGCTCGCGGCCGCACGGCAGCACGTCGAGCGTGGCAAAGTAATCGCCCGGGCGCTCGGCGCGGCGGATGAGGTCTGCCGAGCCATCGGGGCGCAGCAGGACCTCGGCGGAGCGCAGACGGCCGTTGTAGTTGTAGCCCATGGAGTAGCCATGCGCGCCGGTGTCGTGAATCACGAGCAGGTCGCCCATGTCGATATGCGGCAGCTCGCGGTCGATGGCGAACTTGTCATTGTTCTCGCACAGATTGCCCGTGATGTCGTAGGTGTCCGTAACGGGCGTTGTGGTCTTGTCGTCGCCACCCGGCTGGCCCATCACCGTGATGTGGTGGTAAGCGCCATACATGGCGGGACGAATGAGGTCGACGGCACTGGCGTCCACGCCGATATAGTCCTTGTAGATTTGCTTCTCGTGGATGGCCTTGGTGACCAGGCACCCATAGGGGCCCATCATAAAGCGGCCCATCTCGGTACAGATCGCCACATCGCCCATGCCGGCGGGAACCAGAATCTCGTCGTAGGCCGTGTGTACCCCTTCACCGATGGCGTGGATGTCGTTGGCTTGCTGCTCGGGCAGATAGGGGATACCGACGCCGCCGGACAGATTGATGAAGGCGACGTGTGCGCCGGTCTCGCTCTCCAGGCGCACGGCAAGCTCAAAGAGGATGCGCGCGAGCTTGGGGTAGTAGTCGTTGGTGACGGTGTTGCTGGCAAGGAATGCGTGGATACCAAAGTCCTCGGCGCCCTTGGCCTTGAGCATGCGGAAGGCCTCGAAAAGCTGCTCGGTGGTCATGCCATATTTGGAGTCGCCCGGGTTGTCCATGATGCCGTTGGAGAGCTGGAACAGACCGCCCGGATTAAAGCGGCAGCTGACCGTCTTGGGGATTGGCCCCGCAACGTGCTCAAAGAACTCGATGTGGCTGATGTCGTCAAAGTTGACGATGGCACCCAGCTTGTCGGCGAGCTCAAAGTCGGCCGCCGGCGTGTCGTTGGACGAGAGCATGATGTCGTGGCCGGTGATGCCCAGTGAGCGGGCGATCATGAGCTCGGTATAGCTCGAGCAATCGCAGCCGCAGCCGTATTCGTTGAGGATGGAGATAAGTGCCGGGTTAGGGTTGGCCTTGACGGCAAAGTATTCCTTAAAGCCCGGGTTCCATGCAAAGGCGTCGCGTACTTCTTGCATGTTGCGGCGGATGCCCGCCTCGTCGTATAGATGAAACGGCGTGGGGAACTGCTCAACGATATGCTCGAGCGTTTCCTTGTCCACAAACGGCTTCTTTGCCGCATATGCCTCGTTGGGAGTCAATGACATGTCCCGTAAACCTCGCTATCCAGACGGCGCTACCTGCGCATCGAATCCGCATAGCGTGGACCCAATGTCCGGATAGCGCTCCCGCATTGCTGCAGACAGTCCTGCGGGTGTTTCCCGCAGGCCCACCAGGCTGTTCGTGCCCGAAAAACCCAGTTCGGCGGGTTTCGCCTCCCCACGGGGTCAAAGTCTGCCGACTCGCCCGCGGCTCTTCGTGCCCGCGCCTCTATCAAGTGGTAAAGACCCTACCACGTTGCACTTTACCAAACAAGAGTATTCGTATATAACGTTTAAAAAATGCAGGGATATGCTGGAAACATGTGTGCCACAATCCTGTATCACAATAAGTTGTAACAGATGTGCCTTACGAAGGGATTTTCTATGACCGAGCTCCAAGAACTCCGTCGCTATCGCCGCGATTTCCATCGCATTCCGGAGCTCGATTTCGATCTTCCGCAGACGATCGCTTATATCGAGGGCGTGCTGGCGCCGCTCGCCTGCGAAGTGACCCATCCGTGCCCCAGCTGCGTCTGCGCTTTCTTTGACGCTGGCGTTGGTGCCACGCATGCCACGGCGATTCGCGCGGATATGGATGCGCTGCCCATTGCCGAGGCGACGGGTGTGGCCTTCGCCTCGTCTTATCCTGGTAAGATGCACGCTTGCGGGCACGACGGGCACATGGCCATGGCGCTTGCCGCCGCGACGTATGTCGACCGTACGATTCGCGAGCAGCCGGGCACCATTAAACGTAACGTGCTCTTTGTGTTCCAGCCGGCCGAGGAGACAACCGGTGGTGCCAAGAATGTGTGCGAGAGCGGCGTCTTCGAGCGCTACGGTGCCGACCGCATCTTTGGCTTTCACGTATGGCCCGACCTTCCTGCCGGCACGCTGGCGAGCTGCCCCGGTCCGCTGCTGGCGCGTTCGAGCGAGACGCATGTGCACATTCACGGGACGAGCATCCATATCGCCAAGACCTATGGGGTTCCGGTCGAGGAATCGCACGATGCGGCGCTGGCGGCTGCCAAGTTCTTGGTTGCCGAGCGCGAGCTGATGGACGAGCTGGGCGCTGATGAGCCCTGTATCGGTAAGTTCGGCCTGCTGCAGGCCGGCACCGTCTGTAACGCCGTGGCGGGGGAGGCCCATGTTGCCGGTAGCTTGCGTGTGTTTACGGACGCCATGTTCGACCGTGCGCGCGAGGGCGTACGCCGTGTGCTCGACGAGGCGTGCACCGCAACGGGCTGCACGTACGATCTCAATTTTGCCGAGGGCTATCCGCCAGTCGATAACGACCCCGAGCTGTTCGCCCACATTGCGCCCGCCTTGTCCGAGCTTCAACTTGTGGACGAGCCGCTGCTAATCGCCGAGGATTTCGCGTTCTATCAGCGCCATCTGCCGGGCGTGTTCTTCTTGCTGGGCACGGGCGTGCCAGAGGGACAAGAAAACCCGATCGATGCTGATGGCTGCCCAGCCTATGCGATGAGCGCTCTGCATACCGATACCATGCTCTTTGACGAGGAAATCCTACTCAAAGGCCTCGATGTCTACAAACGATTGCTTGGCTTGGAGTGACGATGAGGCGACGTCGGCAATCAGCCGT
Source organism: Collinsella sp. AF38-3AC (assembly GCF_003474365.1). NCBI lineage: Bacteria > Bacillati > Actinomycetota > Coriobacteriia > Coriobacteriales > Coriobacteriaceae > Collinsella > Collinsella sp. AF38-3AC. The sequence continues at coordinate 35,340 of NZ_QROM01000007.1, read as the reverse complement.
ATATAGTCCGGGTGGATGCGGGTGCGGTTTGCTGCTGCTTCCGGTCATCGCTGTGAGCATTGGCGTGATGTTTGCGCTTGCCGGGCTGGCCGCAGCGGCACTCGTGTTGCTGATTGTGGCCATCGGCGTGACGGTCTGGCTGTGCCGCTCTCGCGAGCAACGCCGTGCCGATGGTAAAACCGATGTTGGCTGGGTCGTCTTCCTAATCATTGCGTACCCGCTGAGTGTCGGCTACCTGGTGTTCTTTGTCCTGTTGATGATCAGTACTTTTACCGGGGAATCCGTCACGGTGGGTTGATGCACTGCCAGCAGACGGTCGCGTAAAGTGCGTTTGCTCGGCGTTTGGATAACTGCATTGGCCGTTTACCGCAGCCTTAGCTCTCAGCTAATGAATTCAAGTTCAATCCTTTCTACGATGTGCTGTGTGCCGGCACGGTAGCCGGATCGTAGGAAGGATGCATGATGAATAAGCTCGAAAACGAAGTGCTGCTGAGCCGTCGCGCTGCACTTGGCGCATTCGCCACTGTTGCTTTGGGGACTGCCAGTCTTCTTGCCGGTTGCGGTAGCGATAAGGCGACCGTCACCGAGGACGCTGGCGATGGCGACAAGAAGGAAGAGACGAAGAAGGATGAGCAGCCTACGACTGACCTGGCTGTTGGCACGACGGTGACCACGACTGCTGGCCTTTCCGTCGTCGTCGATTCCGTCCAGCCCGGTCTCACAAATTTTGACGGTTCGACCATGACGGGTATTCACGTCACGTACGTCAACAATGGCGATGAGGGCGCAGATTACAATATTTACGACTGGAAGGGCGAGGACGCCAACGGCGCTCAACAGAATCAGGGTTACTACAGCGAGGGCTCCGATGAGCTGCAGTCTGGTACCCTTGCCGCCGGTGGCTCCGTGGCGGGCAATATCTACTTTGATGGTGACATCAAGAAGGCTCTCTATTTTGCCAACATGTTTGATAAGTCCGCGACTGCGAGCTGGGTGCTCGCCTAACTTGTTGCCGCTATTGACTGTATGGGAGGTGAAGCCGCATGCCCGATAAAAAGCTGACGGACGAGTTGCTCAATGAGCTCCTCGACGCGCCAAACATCGATGGCTATATCAAAGAACACGACTTTGCCGCCCCGTCGCTTTCGGATTATCTAAAGCAGCTGCTGCAGGAAAAGGGACTGGAGCGTTCGCGCGTGGTCCGTATGGCCGACCTCAACGAGACGTTTGGCTATCAGATTTTTACCGGAGCGCGGCATCCGAGCCGCAATAAGGTGCTGCAGATTGCCTTTGCCATGGCGCTGACGCTCAAGGAGGCCAACCGCGCCTTGACAGCGGCAGGTGCCAATGTCCTCAACTGCAAAGATCGCCGTGATGCGATTATCATTTTCTGCATCGATCGTGGCTGCAGCCTGCAAAAGGTCAATGAGGAGCTGTATCGCTTTGGCGAGGAAACGGTGAGTTAGTGGCCGATGGCTGAGCCGGCGGTGTCACCAGAACAACCATGCAAACGAACGGGGCGCGGATGCCATGGGGTGTCTGCGCCCTGCGCTATGATGGAGGCTATGGATACTCAGACCCCAACATATTCTGATGACGAGCTGACCGCAGCGCTTGCCGAGCACCTGGCGTCGCTCGATCGCGACGACAGCTATCGCGTGGAGCGAGTGCTTAAGCGCTCGTCCGTTGAAACAACCGAGCTCGTGTACTTTGAAGGAACCGGCGGTGGTTCGCTCGGCCCCTTTGTCCGTAAACGCATCGATGCTTCGGCTCAAATCGGCGGGGCATACGAGCGTCTGTTTGCCGCCCAGCGGGCAGGTGGGCGTTTTGAGCACCTGCCCAGAATCGTCGATTGTCGTCGTGTGGGCGACGAGCTTAACGTGGTTATGGAATACATCGAAGGGGAGACGCTCGGGGTGCTGGTGGACCGTCTGGGAGCCACCCCCGATTATGCGCGTGAATTGTATCCTGCCCTATGCGATGCCGTGGGCGAGCTCCACGCCGGTTTTGCAATGGCGGGGGAGACGTCGGCGCCGGTGATCCATCGCGACCTCAAGCCGTCGAATATCATCGTGACAGGTGCCAACTATACGCCTGATGAGGGCCTGGCGTTTTCATCGCTGGTGATTATCGACTTGGGGATCGCGCGCGTGTGGCGCGATGGCGCCGATGCAGACACCGTCAAGTTCGGCACGCGACCCTATGCGCCACCCGAGCAGTATGGGTTTGGGCAGACGAGTGTGCGCAGCGACGTCTACGCACTTGGCGCCCTGTTGTTCTTCTGCTTGACGGGAGTCGACCCTAAACCAGGGCTCGACATGCGCGAGCAATGCGAGGCGCGTGGCATTCCCACTCCACTTGCCGATGCCGTCTGCATGTCGATGGCGCTCGACCCGGCCAAGCGTTTTGCGAGTGCGGAAGCGTTGGGACGGGCGACGCGCTCGGCATACGATCTGAGCCGCCCCGTGCGGCCTCCTACACCTACGCCTGTCCGTACTCCGGCCTCGGAGACGGTGTTGACGCTCCAAGGGCTCCAGAACCCCGCAGGGCTTCCTAGGCCTGCCGCCTCCGCTGCATGCGGTCTGCTCTCTCGCGTTCCGGAGTCTCTGGGGCGCATTTGGAATACGCTTGTCTGCTTCTCGCTACTTGTGTTCTTTGCCGGAAGTCACTTTGCCGTCTTCCACCCCACGGGAGCAAACCAAGGCTACCCGACGTGGCTTCTCATAATCGAGTATTTTTTCTTTGTCGATGGCCTTATGGTGCTTATGCATTTTGCGCTGCTCGATAAGCGCCGTCTTCGTCGGCGATTCGTACTGCTCGACAGCTATCGCGGCAAGAAACTCGCGAAACTCTGGCTCAAGGCATTGGGTGTGCTGCTCCTATGCATGATCGTCATAGTCGCGGTTGCCAATGCGACCGGCGTCGTCGATACCTCCGCTACCTAAAAGAAAAGGGCCCCATTGGGGCCCTTTGCAGTCGCACTTAGATGCGGTTCATCTGAGCGGCGACTTTGTTATACCAGTCCTGCCACGTGGGCGGGCAGTACTTTTTGGCGGCATCCGGGGTAAGCGTGGAGCCGTAGTTGCGACCAAGATAGGCAACGTGGGCTGAGATGCCCTCGCCCCAGCTGCCAAAGCTGCGCCAACCGCCGCCAACGGCGCTCCAGCCCCAGGCGTTGTAGGAATTAGCGCAATAGAGGCCCTTGCTGCTCTCGATGCAGGCGATGGCGGGGGACCAGCGAGGGTCAACACCGGTGTTCCAGGCGGCCACGGCAAAGTTGTAGCCCTGGCCTGCCAGGGGGGAGCCGGCGAGGTAGTTGTCGATACGGCTGGTCCACTCGTTGATAAACGAGTCGTAATCGGAGTTGCCGGTATTGGGGTTGTTCACCGTGGTATCGATGGTGGTGTTGGAGTTATTTGCCTGGCTGTTGGAGTTGTTGCCGCTCACGCCAGTGCCCGCGAGCTTCTCGGCGGCAGCAGCCTTGTCGGCCTCGAGCTTGGCCAGCTCGGCGGCGTTCTCCTGCTCGGCCTTTGCCTGGGCTTCGCTGCGAAGCTGCTGGGCCTGCGCCAGTGCATCCTCGGCGGTTTTCTGCTCGGCCTCGAGCTGGGACTTGGCCTGCTCGAGCTCAGTCTTGTTCTGCTCGAGCTCGGTCTGCATCTTGTTGAGCTCATCGATCTCATCGACGCTCGAGCTCGTGATCTGGTTGGTGTACTTGCAGGTCGTGATGAACTCGCCCAGGCTCTGCGCGTTGACCAGGAAGCTCACGATGGGGTTGGTGCCCTTCTGGTACTTGTACAGGTCGCGCATGGCGGAGCTTGCCTTGGCCTGCTGATCGGGAAGCTCGGCTTCGATCTCCTCGATGCTTGCCTCGTTGGTGTCGATTTGCTTCTGCAGATCCTCGAGCTTGGTGCGGGCCTCGTTGTAGGCGCTCGTGGCGGCTTCGATTTTCTGCTGGGCGGCGGATAGCTGATCCTGCGTTGCCTGCGAGGCGGCATATGCCGCGACGGGGGAGAGCATCGGCGAGGCCGTCAGTGCAACGGCGAGCGCGGCGCTCGTGATGATACGAGCCGGCTTCGACGCGATGAGCGCTGCGGTGCGATGGTTCGAATGCTGCATCCAGTCCCTCTGCAATCAATCGTAGGTTATGGTTCGAAAGGTATTCTACTACTGCTTTCGACCTCAACTTGAACCTTAAAGGTTCTAAAGGGTCAAGTTGAACTTGAGGCTTTGGCTTTGACCTGCAGTTATATCGAATTGTTGAGAAACCATAGAGTTCAACTTTAACGTTACGAGGACCTGTTTGTGGGCGAGTTTTGGGCTGTGAAAGCTCTCTTAACGTGGGGTTTTGCAACTACAGGGCCCTATCGCGGTGAGCGTGGCTTTCATACTAGATAATTGCGTTGATTGCCATAGATACGGTGGAGCTTTAGGAGGAGACGGCCCGACACGTTAGAATAAACAGGTTGCATAAAGACCGCTCAGCGTATGGGCAGTTGATGATAGGAAGTATCCATGGCATTGCAGTTTACAGAGCGTGAGTTTATCCCCGTGCTGCTCGGTGGCGACATCAACGCCTATTCGGTGGCGCGCGCCTTCTACGAGGAGTACCAGGTCAAGAGTCTGGTCTTTGGCAAGTATCAGACGGGTCCCGCGTACCGCAGTCAGATTATCGACTACACGCCCAACGTGGATATCGATACCATGCCCGTGATGCTCAGGACCGTCAACGGCATTGCCCAAGCGCATGCCGATAAGACGATTGTCCTTGTGGGCTGTGGAGATAACTATGTTGCCCTCGTGGCTCAGGCCAAGGATGCCCATGAGTTGGCGGATAACATCGTCGCGCCTTACGCTCCCTATAGCATGCTTGAGCAGTGTCAGAAGAAGGAGATCTTCTACGAGCTGTGCGAGAAGCATGGCGTGCCCTATCCGCATACCTTTACCTTCACCATGGCGATGCTGAATGCCCAAGGCGAGGCACCTGCCGAAGTGCTCGACCAGATCGATTTTCCTTACCCGATGATCCTGAAGCCTTCCGACGGCATCATGTGGTGGCAGCACGAGTTCGAGGGCCAGAAAAAGGCCTATGAGATTGCCGACCGTGCTGAGCTGGAACAGGTCATTCGCGACTCGTATGCCAGCGGCTACACCGACGACCTGATCTTGCAGGATCGCGTGCCCGGCAACGACGAGTACATGCGCGTGCTCACCAGCTATTCCGACCGCAACGGCAAGGTCCGCATGATGTGCCTGGGCCACGTGCTGCTCGAGGAGCATCAGCCCCATGGCGTCGGTAATCACGCCTGCATCATCACCGAGCCCAATGACGAGCTTATGGGTGGCGTGCGCAAGTTGCTCGAGGACCTTCACTTTGTGGGCTATTCCAACTTTGACGTTAAGTACGACGAGCGCGACGGCTCGTTTAAGTTCTTCGATTTCAACACGCGCCAGGGTCGCAGCAACTACTACGTCACCAACAGCGGCTTTAACGTTGCCAAGTATGTGGTGGACGAGTATGTGTTCAACCGCCCGTTTGAGCCGGAGTTTGTGACGGCGCAGGACGAGGCCCTGTGGATGGTCGTTCCAGTGGGCGTCGTCGACAAGTACGTCAAGGATCCCGAGTTGCGCGCGAAGGTGCATCGCCTGGACAAGGAAGGCAAGGGCGCCGACCCTTCGTTTATGAAGGGCGACTTTGTCTTTAACCGCTGGCTGCGCATGTGGCACACCAAGCTGCGCCACTTTAAGCTGTTCAAGACGTATTACAAGTAGATGAGTGCGGCGCCCGTCCGGTTTACATCGGGCGGGCGCGGGTATGATACGCGCAATTGCGCAAGCGTCACCAAGGAGGCGGCGATGGAAAAGCTGGGAGTTATCGGCGGCATGGGCGCCGAGGCCACGTCGTATTACTACGACCAGGTGGTGCGTCATACGGCTGCTGCCTGCGATCAAGAACATATCGACATGGTGGTGCTCTCCAAGTCGACCATGCCCGACCGCACGCTGGCCATTAAGACCGGCGAGCATGCCAAGCTGCTGGCGACCATGAAAGAGTGTGCCCAGGCACTCGAGTCGCTGGGCTGTGCGCACATTGCCATTCCCTGCAACACGTCACACTACTTCTACGACCAGATCCAGTCGTTTACCAGGGTGCCGATCATTCACATGCCGCGCGAGTCGGTGCGCTATGCTCTGGCCGGTGCGGTGATGGGGGAGTGCGAGTTCGATCCCAACCTGAGTATGCCGGCCGAGCCGGTGCACAAGATTGGCATTATGGGAACCGATGGCACCGTGGGCGCGGGCGTCTACGGCCGCGAATGTAAGGCTGCGGGTGTTGAGGTTGTCTATCCCAGCGAGAAACGTCAGAACGATGTGATGTCGCTTATCTACGATGATGTGAAGGCCGGACGTGAGCCCGATATGGATAAGTTCGATCGCGTGATGTGGGAGTTCGCCCGCAGTGGTTGCGACCGTGTCATTTTGGCTTGCACGGAGCTCTCGGTGCTGCAAAAGTATCGCGAGATGCCCGAGATCACCCTCGACGCCATGGACGTGTTGGTGCGCGAATCCATCATCCGAAGCGGCGCACTCTATCGCCTGTAGCCCTCGACCTGCCAAGAAGGGACAGGTTGATTTTGGCAGGTTTTATCTGGGGAAACAGTAAGGCCCCGGCTCGTTCGATGCGACCCGGGGCCTTTTGCGTTTGTCGGTTGCCGTTGGCGATGGGCTAGAACAGGAAGCCGAGGACGATGAGCACAACACTGGCAGTAAGCACAGCAATGTCCAGCCCTGTGATGGGATAGCGCTTGTACGAGCTTGCGCGCGTGCGCAGGTAGAAGCCGCGCTGTTCGGCTGCTAGGGCCGTGGCATCGGTCTTGCCCACGCTCGAGATAAGCAGCGGTACGCACAGCGGCAGCATGAGCTTAAGCTTCTTGATGGGGTTTTTGGTGTCATACTCGACGCCGCGCGCGGTCTGCGCCTCCATGATGGCGTTCATCTCTTGGCCAAACACCGGCACAAAGCGCAGCGCCGTGGTAAAGGTGAAGGCATAGCGATACGGCACGTGCAGCACCTCGACGCAGGCGTTGGCAAGGTCGTTGAGCTTGGTCACCATGAGCATGAGGATGAGTGGTAACGCTACGCCCAGCAGGCGCAGACAGGCCTTCGATCCTGTGATGAGGCCCGTGTCGGTGATAAAGCCCCACACCACGTTGCCATCGCGCATAAAGGCCAGCTGGAGCACCAGCATGATAAGCGCGAGCGGAATCAGCAACTTGAGTAGCGAGAACAGACGGTTGACGACGCCGGCATAGGCACCCAGAGCAAGGGTGAGTGCCAAAAAGCCCAGCAGCGCCACATGGGTGTCGGATAAGAAGATGCCGACGATGATGGCGGCGGCGAGGCCCAGCTTGACAACGGGGTTCAGGCGATGCAGCAGCGTATCGCCCGGCATGTAGTCGATGACGTTAACCACGGTGGACCATCTCCTTGGTAATTCGAACGACATCGGTGACCTCGCTCACCTGCGCAAAAGCGGGCGAGACGGAAGATGCCAGACGGCGCGAGAGTTCAATAACCTGGGGAGGCTCCACGTAGGCACGCCGCATGAGATCGATGCTCGAGAATAGCTCGTGCGTGCGGCCGCGGTTGAGGATGCGACCGTCGGCCATTACCACAATGCGCTCGGCAAAATCCGAAACGACTTCCATATCGTGGCAGACCATGATAACGGCGCAACCGCGCTCGGCCATGGTGCGCACCGTTTCCATGACGGTCATGCACTCGCGGTAATCAAGGCCGCTCGTGGGCTCGTCGAGCACGACGATCTTGGGCTCTACGACCACGACAGAGGCGAGTGCCACCATCTGGCGCTGACCGCGCGAAAGCGAGAAAGGCGCCTCATCGGCAGGCAGGCCAAAGCGGTCGATGACGAGTTGAGCACGACGCAGAGCCTCGGCGCGGTCCATGCCGCCAAGCTCCAAGCCAAAGGCGACCTCGTCGAGCACAGTGTCCTTGCAGATCTGACGGTCAGGGTTTTGGAAGAGGGTTGCGACTTCGCGGGCGATACGGCTCGTGGGAACGGCTGCGGTATCCAGTCCCGTGACGCGCACGCTGCCCGAGGCGGGCTTAAGCAGGCCTGTGAGCAGCTTGGTGAGCGTGGTCTTGCCGGCACCGTTTTGGCCGACGATGCCCACGAGCTCGCCGGGATAGAGGGTCAGGTTGAGGTCGTGGACGGCGGCGCCACCATTGGGATAGGCAAACTCAACATGATCGAAGGTGAGCACGGGCTCGGCGTCCTTGGCGTGCGGGCGCAACGACGGTGCGTGCGGTGAGCCGGCGGGTGCCTGTATGTCGCTGCTTGCGTGTGCGGGGTCGACGATGCCCGAAATCAGGCGCTCGGCCTCATCGACATCCAAGCAAGGGGTACCGCTTACCAGGCCATCGGCCTGGAGGCTATTGAAGATACGCGTGACGCGAGGGCAGTCGACGCCGATGGCACGGAGCTCGTCGGTATGCGCGAAGACCTCGTGTGGCTCGCCCTGCAGCGCGATTTCGCCATGGTTGAGCACGAGCACGCGGTTGCAGTACTCCGAGAGCAGGGCGACCTTTTGCTCAACGACGACGATGGTGATTCCAAGTGCGCGGTTTGCCTCACGTAGCGTCTCGAAGACCAGCGTGGAGCTGGCGGGGTCGAGTGCCGCGGTGGGCTCGTCGAGAACCAAGACGCGCGGACGCATGGCGAGGATGGCGGCGATGGCTACCTTTTGCTTCTGTCCGCCCGAGAGGGTGGCGATCTCGCGGTCGCGCAGGTCGCTGATGCCGACGGTCTCGAGCGTTTCGCTCACGCGCTGCTCGATCTGGTCGTGGGGAACGCCAAAGTTCTCGAGTCCAAAGAGCATCTCGTCCTCGACGACCGAAGCGACCATCTGCGTGTCGATATCCTGCAGCACACTGCCGGCGATTTGCGACACGTCGGTGAGCGAGACTTCGCAGGTGTCGTGTCCGTCAACCATGACGGACCCAAAGAACGTGCCGGTGTAGTGGTGGGGCACGGCGCCCGACAGGCAGGCGGAAAGCGTGGACTTGCCGGCGCCCGAGGGCCCGATGATGCCGATGAAATCTCCCTTGTTCACGCTGAGCGAGATGTGGCTAAGCGCCTGCTCGGTCTGCGTGCCATAGGAGAACGAGACATCGTCGACGTTGATGATCGTTTCCATGGATACCTTTCATAGTCATTGGGGACGTTCTTACATGACTAGTCGTTTAAGAACGTCCCCAAGAGCTAGTTGTTTGGGACAGTCTTTGTTGGTGGAGTGCGGAGACGGCTTTACGAGGGGCCCAGGTTGGCGCGAAAGAGGAGCGAAGCGTACTTGGGTACGCGAGCGACGAATGAACGCCAAGATGGGGTGGCTCGTAAAGCCGAGCGGGTTAATTGAGCCTAAGGGCCTTCTGGATGGGCAAGTAGAGGGCACCGACCAGAATGGCGTTAAAGACGGCGGTCATGGCGACGACGGGCAGCATAGCGGCGGCGAGCTCGCCCACCACGCCGAGCATGGCCATCTTGATGACCATGAAGATGACGCCCGAGACAAAGGTGGTCACGAACGTTGCGACGATGGCGACGGCAGACTTGACCTGTCCGTCCTTGGCAGCAGCGTTGACGATGACGGCCATGAGCATGGCGGCGATGCCCTCGGCGGCAAAATCGACGAACGGCGAGGTGGTGGTGATCTGGATCACGGCAGCCGAGATGAGGCCAATGACGAGCGCTTGGCCGATGTTGGGGCGAACGACCAGGATGGTGAGGCAGAAGGCCGAGATGATGAACTCGGGGCTGATCATGCCGCCCGAGATGCCCGAGATTGCCTTGCCGACGGTGAAGTTGAGGATGAAGCCGGCGGCGAGCAGGATGGCGAGCAGGACGAGGGCGCGGACATCGAGCTTGCCGCGGTCGGCGGTCTGGACGGTGCGGGGCTGGGCGGCGGTGGTGTTCTGAGACATGGTGAAAATCCTTTCGGAATGGGAGTGCAAGAGAAAAGCGGAGGCGCGTGATGCGAATGCGATCGGGCTCGAGATAGAAAAAGGCCCCCGGTCGAAACCGGAGGCCTTCCAATCACCTAGAGCGCAAAAACAGGCGTGAGGGACTCACTGTCGACCGATCGAATTCGCATCACGCCACCACCAGTTGTTGAGAGAGTTCATCGTGTTCTTCATGTTGGTGGCTCCTTTCGTGATGCCGTGGCGCGGTCGCACCTAGTTGCTGTTGCGCTGCACTATAGCACAGCGAAGTGTGTGCGGGGAAATCTTTTTTAAAAAGATTTCAGGCGGGTTTCCCGCCGGTCAAAAGAGCGGGCTGAGCGAACGAGGCTGCCATCGCTGCCTTGCCCGCTCAGCTAGGACATGAGGGCCTTAGGCCTTCTTGCGACGATAGATCACGTAGGCGCAAGCACCGATGATGACGACGGCGCCAACGGCCATGGCAGCCATGTTGTTGCCCTCGGACTTCTCCTCGGTGGCCTCTTTCCCTTTGACCTCGGGCTCGGCTACATCCTCATCGGAGAGGGCCTCGTCGGCGTAGGTGATGGACTCGACCAGGCAGTCGTTGTCGGCATCGTAGTCACTCGGGACGAACTCCTCGGAGAAATCCTCCTCCTTGAGGTAGTCACGCATCTCCTCGAGCATAGCCTTGCACTTGAGGTAGGTGTTCTTGGTGGCAGCCTTGCCGGCCTTGTTGGCCAGGGCGGTGCGGGCCTCGGTGTCCTCGGTGGCCTGCATGGCATCGTCGACGGTCAGGTTCTGCTCGATGAGTTCCTTCTGCAGGGCGTCGAGATAGGCGCGGACGCCGGTGGCGCAGTGGTCGCGGTTCTCATAGGCGAGCGTGTTGATGTCCATGAGGACGTAGTTGATGGAGTTCTTGGGCTCCTCGTTGTTCACGACGTCTTCCTCTTCGCAGTGATCAAAGGAGACATCCTGATCGCTGAAGTAGGGGCTGACCTCGGTGAGCAGTGCGGAGTAGAAGGGGATGGCGACGGAGAATTCGGCGTTGGAGAGCATCTCCCACTGAATGGTCGCGATCTCGGGGTCCATGCCCTGACGGATCTGGAAGGTGTGGATCTCGGTGTTGCGGTTGGAACCAATGGCATAGGCGCCGTCGGTGTTGGCGTTGAGGCCGGCGACATTCTCGCCACGAGTAGCAAAGCTGCGGATCATCTCAAAGGTGTTCCAGTCGGACTTGCCGGGCTGGAAGAACAGCGGCTGCATCTCGTGGACCAGGGCGCCGGTCGTGGCGCGAGCATCTTCGCGCTCGTCCTTAACGATCTCGTAGTCGGTGCCCTCGGCAAGCGGAGCCATGAAGTAATCGCGGCCCTGGATATAGCGCGACCAAGAATGCATGGCCTGCTCGCTAATTTCCTCACCGTAGGTCTGGGCAACGTCGAACTGGCCGTCATCGAAGTACTTGGCAAAGCCCTTTTCTTCGGGCATGGTCTGAATGTCCTTGGAGTGGAGGCAGTTCTCGGTGTCGTCGAGGTTAACCTTGTAGTTAAGGTTGCCGATGTTGGGGTTGACCGAGGCGATGTCGTCGGTGAGCTTCATGGCAATCCACTGATGGCCAGAAAGTCCGGCGAACAGCCAGGTCTCGTTGTTGTCGGCGACGATGATCTGGTCGTTGGTGCAGATGCCCTGCTCGTCGACCAGACTTCCGAGGAGCTCGACGCCCTCGCGGGCCGTGGCGCTCTCGCCCAGGATGACGCTGGCGTAGTTGTATTCACCGATGCCGGTCTCCTCGGTGAGGGGGTCGGCCTCCTCGGCCTTCTCGTTGTAGGAGGTGCTCAGCGTGGCAGAGCAGGAGACGCCCTTCTCGTTGATGCCAGCCTCGGAATAAGCGTCATAGCGATCTTCCCACTGAGAGGGGTTGTCGCGAACGAAGGTGTAGCGATACGTGGGGCCCGTGGACTTGTACTCAAAGCCGGATTCGAGCGAGGTGTACTTGCTACCGTCCTTGTGCGCAGGCTCAATGCCAAAGTGCTTGATATAGCGTGTGCTAAAGTCCTCTGCGCGGCCGTAGTACGTGTTGCCGTCCGCCGTGAGTTTGCTGCCCATGTAGATCTGGGTGCAAGCGAGTGCCGAGGTCGGCATGGCCATAATGGCCGCAGCTCCGAATGCAAGGCCGCAGCCAAGCTTCTTGAGCGTGTTGACGGGATGAGTAAACCTCATGATCCCTCCCAACCGTTGAAACCCCGCGGAACCGTGCAGGATTTCAGCTAATAAATACATCTATTAGCCTATCGGAAGTCTAAAAAGTATTCACTAGATTCGGTGAAATACTCGATGAGCGTCATAAAATATGCGATGAGCGGATAAGAATACTCATTTTGTAGCTTTAGTTAAATAAAGGCACCCTGCATTTACTGCAGTGGAATAAAGCGCCAGACAATACTCAAAAGAAAACTCTCCCGCTGTTTAGAATTTGCATAAACAGCGGGAGAGTCGATAACTGGATGAATATCATACTAATGTGGTTTTACTTCTTCCGACGGTGGATCACGTTAATCGCATAGCCGACGAGCATGGCCAGAACAATGACGATAAAGCCGAGCAGGGGATTGTCGTTCATGGGGTCCTCCTATTTTCCGAGCGGGGAGAATTCGTCGACGATGAGGTCGAGGCATTGCGGAAGCGCGCGGGCACCAAAGACGCCCGAGTTGCTGGAGATGATCTCGCCATCGAACTGCATGCCCAGCGACGGCGTGCAGGTGATCTTGGCTTCTTTGGTCTGGATGATCTTGAACTGCGGACGGCCAAGCACCTTGCCGGCGGGGTCGAGCGCGGCGGTGATTACCGTGGGAAGCAGCTGTACCGTGCGTACGGGCTCGATGACCGCGATGTCGACCATGCCGTCGTTCATGCGGCAGTTGGGGAACAGGTTGATGTCGTTTTGGATGACAGACGTGTTGCCTGCCATGCAGCAGATGCCGTCGAGCTCCTCGACAATGCCGTCATGCTCAATGGTAAAGTGCGCCACCGTGGGGTTGGGTGTGGCGAGCGCCGACAGGAAGTAGGCGATCTCGCCGATGTCGTTTTTAGTGGGGGCGGCCTTCATCATAATCTCAGCGTCAAAGCCCGAGCCGGCGATGATGATAAAGCCATGGCGCTTTTCGTTGCCGTTCTCGTCGAGCCAAAAGAGCTCGCCCATGTCGACTTTGACCGTGCGGCCGGCGCGGCATGCCTTGGCGAGCGCCGCTGCCTCGGGGGCATTGCCGATGTTGTTAAAGAATAGGCAGGCCGTGCCGGAGGGGAAAACGAGCGTGGGAACGCCGCAGCCGCGCATCTGGTCGAGCACATTGGAGACGGTGCCGTCGCCGCCCGAGACGACCACGCGGTCGAACTCGCGAACGTCTGCCACGGCGTCCTCGGGCTCCATGCCATCGCCGATAAAGCGCATCACGACCTCGTCGCCGCCCTGTGCAAGGGCGTGCGTGAATGCGTAGATTTCATCTGAGCTGGGGCCCGATGCCGGGTTGTGGATGATAAGGCAGCGCATACTTACGTTCCCGTTCTGTGACTAACCGAGTATAGTTGTAGGGCAATGCCGATATCCTACCCGTGTTTTTCGGGCCTAACCTTATTCGATGGGTTGATATGTACATTTCCACACATCAGGCTCTGCTCGACTTTTGCCAGCGCGCCCGCAAGTTCGACGCGATCGCCGTCGACACCGAGTTTTTGCGCGAGCGCACGTTTCATCCGCGCCTGTGCCTGGTCCAGATTGCCACCCCTGCCGAGAGCGTCGCGGTCGATCCTCTGGTGATCGACGACCTATCGCCGCTGGCAGAGCTTATGGCCGACGAGAGCGTGACCAAGGTGTTTCACGCCTGCTCGCAGGATATGGAGGTTATGCTCCATACCGTGGGCGTGCTGCCGCGTCCCATTTTTGACACGCAGGTGGCCGCCGCCTTTTTGGGCGAGCGCCAGCAGATTTCCTACGGCGCGCTCGTGCAGACGTTTTGCGGTGTCTCATTGCCCAAGACCGAGTCACTGACCGATTGGTCGCGCCGCCCGCTGACCGACAAACAGATCGAGTACGCGATCGATGACGTCAAGTATCTGATCGTCGCCTATACCGAGATGATGAGTCGCCTGCGCGAGCTGGGCCGGGTGGACTGGGTGCTCGACGAGTTGCGTCCGCTGGCCGACGAGTCGCATTATCGCGCCGATCGTCACGAGGCATTCCGCAAGGTCAAGCGCATCAACTCCTGCAGCCGCCATCAGCTGGGCATTGCGCGCGAGCTTGCCGCTTGGCGCGAGGATCGCGCCGAGCGCCGCAACATCCCGCGCAAATGGGTCATGTCCGACGACACGTTGCTGGCCCTGGTTAAACGCAATCCCGTGCGCGTTGAGGAGTTCCGCAGCATCCGCGGCACCGACCAGCTGGGGGAGCGCGACGTGGACGGTGCATTGATGGCCATCAAGCGTGGCGCGAGCTGCCCGCACGATCGCCTGCCGCTCATGGTGCGCGGGCATCGCCAGATTTCGCCGGAGTTGGAGAGCGTGACCGACCTTATGTATGCGCTTATTCGCTTGGTTGCCGAGCGTTCGGGCGTGGCGACCTCGGTCATTGCCTCGCGCGATGACCTGGCCGACTACATCGAGCATCCCGAGCAGAGCCCCCTGCGCGAAGGTTGGCGTTTTGAGCTCGTGGGTTCGCGTCTGGACGATTTGCTCTCGGGCAATATGGGGTTGACGGTCAAAGATGGCAAAATTGAATTGCTATAAGGAAGCCTAGCCGCTTGAGTGGGTAGAATGCCTCCAACGTGTAACTCGATTCGGAGGAATTCGCATGCCTTATTACTATGGATACGGCTTTGGCATCGACCCGCTGTACCTGCTGGTTGTTCTTGTCTGCACAGTGCTTGGCCTTGCCGCGCAGAGCTATATCAACTCGACGTACAAGACGTGGTCTAAGGTGCGCTCGGATGGCGATACGGGCGCCACGGTCGCTCGTCGCATGCTCGATGCCAACGGTTGTAGCGCCGTGGGCATAAAGGGCGTTGCCGGCGAGCTTACCGATCATTACAACCCGCTGGATAACAACCTGTATCTCTCGGATGCCAACCGTTCGGGCGGGTCGGTCGCAAGCGTTGCCGTCGCCTGCCACGAGGCGGGCCATGCCGCCCAGCGTCAAAGTGGTTATGCCATGATGAAGGTACGCACCGCTTTGGTCCCCGTCGTCAACTTTACCCAGAACACCTGGACGATCGTGCTGCTCATGGGCCTGTTCATGAACATCGCGGGGCTCACGACCCTCGCGCTGGTCTTCTTCTCGTTTAGCGTGCTGTTCCAGCTGGTTACGCTGCCGGTCGAGATCGATGCCAGTCGCCGTGCCGTGACGTATATCGAGCAGTCGGGCATGAGTTCCAAGCAGGTCAACGGTGCCAAGAAGGTGCTGACGGCAGCCGCGCTCACCTACGTGGCGGCGGCGCTCACCTCGATTATTCAGCTGCTCTACCTTATGGCTCGCTACAACAGAAACTCCAACCGATAACAAATTGGGTCGCTGGGCGCCGTGGGGATTTGTGTCCCCGCGGCGCTGTACTATGTGTTGGATTTGAATTTGCGCAGGGCCGAAGCCCTTGTGCACGATAACGGAAGGAGGCTGCGTGGCAGGCTGGAATCTAACCGGCAATGCCGTTTCCGCCGAGTTCGACGGTTCGGACGATCAGGAGCGCAAGGAGCTCAGCGTGAGCCAGGCGGTGGAGATCGCCGCCGGCGCGCTCGATGCCATTCCGCAGCTGAGCGTTTTAGGCGAGGTCACGGGTTTCCGTGGTCCCAACGCTCGAAGCGGCCACTGCTACTTTCAGATCAAGGACGACTCGGCGGCCGTCGACTGTATCATCTGGAAGGGCGCCTACCTTAAGCGCACTTTCGACTTGCGCGACGGCATGCAGGTAAGCTTTAAGGGCAGCTTCAATCTCTACAAGCCTACGGGTCGCATGAGCTTCGTCGCCCGCTCGTTCTCGCTGGCGGGGGAGGGTCTGCTGCGTCAACAAGTGGCGCAGCTGGCCGAAAAGCTACGCCGCGAGGGCCTGATGGACGAGATGCGCAAGCGTCGCATCCCGGTGTTTTGCTCGCGCGTGGCGGTCGTCACCTCGCTTTCGGGCGCCGTAATCGATGACGTCAAGCGTACGCTGCGCCGTCGCAACCCGCTTGTCGAGCTTGTCTGCGTGGGCGCAAAGGTCCAGGGCGAGGGTGCGCCGGCAGAGCTTATTGAAGGCTTGCGCCGCGCCGCTGCCATTACGCCGGCGCCCGATTGCATTTTGCTCGTGCGTGGCGGCGGTTCCTTCGAGGACCTCATGACCTTTAACGATGAGGAGCTCGCCCGCGCGGTGGCGGCTTGTCCCGTGCCCGTGGTGACCGGCATTGGCCATGAGCCCGATACCTCGATTTGCGATATGGTGAGCGACCGCCGCGCCTCCACGCCAACGGCAGCGGCAGAATCGGTGGCGCCGGCTATGACGGAGTTGGCCGACGTGCTCGAGGCGCGCCATCAGCGTCTGGGCGCCGCGATGGCTTCGATGATCGGGTCGGATCAGGTCGATCTGGAAATGCTCGACCAACGCGGCCGTCGTGCCTGGGACACCTATACGGCTCGTCTGGGCGACGCGCTCGATGCAGCCGCGTGCCGCCCGTGTCTTAACGATCCAACGTTTATGGTTGAGCGTCGCGAGTCCGAGCTTGCCCTGACGGCCGATCGTCTGTCTGGCGCCATAACGCGTTCGGTCGGGTCCTTTCGTTCCAACTTCGAGCGTCTGCCCGAGCGCTTGATCGCAAGCACCTCAGGGCTTGATGGCAAGCGCCATGCTCTCATGCTCGCAAGCTCCCGTCTAGAGCATCAGGGGCGCACGATGCTCAGCAAGCCCGCGTCCGACTTGGGCCGAGCGGCCGCGTCGCTCGATGCCCTGTCGCCGCTCAAGGTGCTTGCCCGCGGCTATTCCATCGCCTACAGCGAAGACGGCGTGGCTACGAGCGCCAAGACCTTTAAGCCCGGCGACGCCATCCGCGTACGCATGGCAGACGGCAACGTGGCGGCAACGGTCGATGCGGTCGAGTAGGCCGCGTTTCATAGTGATAAACCTTTAGGAAAGGAAACAAATATGGCAGAGAAGACCCCGGTGGAGCAGCTTACGTACAAGCAGGCTTCGCAAGAGCTGGAGCTCATCATCCGCAGCCTTGAGTCGGGCGATATGGAGCTCGAGGAGTCGCTCGAGAGCTACACCCGCGGCGTCGAGCTCCTCAAGAGCCTGCGCACCCGCCTGTCCGATGCCGAGCAGAAGGTCTCGGTGCTTCTTAAGGACGTCGACGGCAACGACGTACTCGCCGACGGCGAAGCCGCCAACACCGACGACAACCTTTCGTTCTAACCAACTTACAGCCTGCTTTGGGGTAGTCTTTTTGGGACGGGGCTTTTTTGACTACCCTTGCGCGACGGCTCGCCGAGCGTTTGCGTTTGCGAAAAAGTAGTCAAAAAAGCCCCGTCCCAAAAAGACTACTTTGGTCTGTGAGAAAGGAACCAACCATGTGTGATTGCATTTTCTGCAAAATCGCCAACCACGAGATCCCCTCGACCGTTGTCTATGAGGACGACCAGGTCATCGCTTTTGACGACCTCAACCCCCAGGCGCCGGTCCATACGCTCGTGATCCCCAAGAAGCACTACAGCGATATCGCCGACAACGTGCCCGCCGAGACCATGGGCGCCATGGCTCACGCCATCCAGGAGGTCGCCAAGGCCAAGGGTCTGGAGGACGGTTTCCGCGTCATTTCCAACAAGGGTGTCAACGCCGGCCAGACCGTCATGCACTTCCACATGCACGTCCTCGGCGGCAAAAACCTGGGCGAGAACCTCATCTGAGGGCGCGTAGCCCGTCGACTTGGCTGCCTTTGGAGTAATCTATGCAGCTTTCTCAACTCGAATACCTTCAAGCGGTAGCGAACTATGGCGGCGTGCGCAAAGCAGCTCGCGCCGTTCATGTGAGTCCGCAAGCCGTTTCGTCGGCAATCAAAAAGTTGGAATCTGAGTATCAGATTGTTTTGCTCGACCGATCGGCGGGGGAGGCTGTTTTGTCTCCGGCGGGCAGAGAATTTGCGCGTCGTGCACGCGTGATCCTGGCACAAGTCGACGATCTCAAAAAGTACGCACAATCGAGGGGCGACGGCGTCTCGCCCGACGGCCACTTCCGTCTTTACGCCCCCTGCCTTCATGGACGGGGGCGCCTTTTTGCCGAAAACTGGTACGACTCGTTTGAACACTCGCACCCTCAGATTCATCTTGATGTGTGGCATCAGCCAACGGCAACATGCTTTGAATCACTTGTGCTTGGCATTTCGGACGCGGCTATCTCGTTTGAGGAACCACGGGACAGCGTCCTTTCTTCTAAATACTTGGGTGAAAAGGAGCTCAAGGTTCTTTCATACCCAGCGGGTCATCAATCTGTTGACGCTACGACCATTCGTGAGTTACTGGGCGGCAGGCTCGCTGTTCCCATTAATTTGTCACCCTGTCTCAATGCGATTAACCAATGCCCTGAAGCCCAGCTCGTCAATTTTCGCTTCCGAGATGTCGAATACGAAAACAGGGCGCAGGCTGAGTTTCTTCAAGCCGGGGGATTGATATTGGGTTTTTCTGGCTCTTCTCTCGCATCTGATGGATCGGAAGTAAGCGAGTGCTCCATTGAAGCCTCACATGACGTAGCCTTGCCCATCTACTTTTGCTATCGACAAAATGCCTGGACCGATCGACACCAGACGGTCTTTCTTCACCTATTGCGTCATCTCGCTTCGTGAGGCCATTTGGCCTCGTGTCGTCAAGTGAATGTTGACGCCCTGCAACGCATAGCTGACAGCTTTGCCCTCATGCTTTTCCAAGATTCCGATTTAGATTGCTGACTCTTGGAGGGCGGAGCTCTGAAAAACCGTACGGTTTTGCTTTATATGACGTTCGTTTTTCTGTCGAACTTCAGCACCATTTTGTATTTTCTGACGGTTTACCTTGAATTCGTCGGATTCTCGATGGTGGCGATTTCTAGCATGATGATTGCATATCAAGTGAGTAAGTTCATCCTCGAAGTTCCCACTGGCTATATTGCTGATAGGTTTGGACGAAAGACAAGCGGTCTCGTTGGCGGCGTGGGGATGCTTGGATACTACGCCGCCCTGCTTCTCGTCCGTTCCCCTCTGCTTTTAATCGGTGCGTTCGCTCTCAAAGGTTTTGCCGTTGCATGTCTGAGCGGATCCATAGAAGCGATTTACATTGACAGCGTCTCTCAGGACCAGCTCGTAAGACTTAATGTCGTTGAGCGATTTGTTTTCTATGCCTCTTATGCCATCTCCGCTTGCGTGGGCGGTTTCATTTCGTCTGTCGGTGCATATCTCATTGGTCTTTCGGCGGATATCATCGCAATGGTGTTGACGTTGGTTGTCGTTGTCTGCATTCCTGAGATGCGAAGAGGGGGCACTGCGGGGGCACCTGAGCGTGGAATTAGCCCGAAGATGATCGGTGCCGCTATTGCGTGTAATGGCATTCTTCGTTCAGCGTTCATCATGGACTGTTCTCAGGCATTTGCTTTTGTCGCCCTGGAAGACTTTTTCTCACTGCTGCTTGCGGGTCGCGGAATGAATGCCGTCGCTTCGGGTGTGACCATTGCGGTCCAGCTCCTTGCCTCGGCCTCCATGGGGCTTATTGTGCCCAGTGTGATTGCTCATGTCGACAAGGGCCGTTTTGCGCGTATTTGCGGCATCATTCGCTTAGTATTGACAGCTTTGTTTTTGATCCCCCTTGCTCCGGCTAATTTGCTGCCCGTGTTCTATGTGCTGCAGACGGTTGCGTACTCGTTGTTTGCCCCAATCAAATACTCAGTTTTCCAAAATGCTGCCGATTCATCGATGCGCTGTTCACTGATTTCGGTTCAAAGCCAGATGGTGGCGGTGGGTGCTGTTCTTTTCTATCTGCTCAACTCTGTGCTGAGTAGCGTTGCGGGCATTCGAGTCGTATTGCTTGTTGCGCTCGGGATTTCTTCCCTGGTGTATATCCCCGCGCTATTTTGTCTTACAAGTCAAAGGCCATGAGTATTTAGGCACCGATAACTTATATATCAACGCAATAAACCCGAGCGCGAGGGCGTTTGGGTTTATTATTGAAGCGTATGTAACCTGGCGGCGCCACACCGCCTGTTAGTAGGGAGACACATGAACGTTCTGGTCGTCAACGCGGGATCTTCGACCCTTAAGTATCAGGTCATCGATACCAAGTCCCATAAGGTGTCCGCGAAAGGCTCCTGCGAGCGCGTCTGCTTTACCGGCGGCACCTTCACCCACGCTGCCAACGGCTCCAAGAAGGTGACCGAGAACATCGAGTTCCCCGACCACAAGGTCGCCATCGAGGTCGTCCTGAAGGACCTCGAGGCCAACGGCGTCAAGATTGAGGGCATCGGCCACCGCATCGTTCAGGGCGGTTGGTACTTTGGCGATTCCTCCCTCGTCGACGAGGACGTTCTCGCCAAGATCCGCGAGGTTGCCCCGCTCGCCCCGCTGCACAACAACCCCGAGGCCAACGTTATCGAGTACTGCCTGGAGCAGTATCCCGACCTGCCCAACGTCACGGTTTACGACACCGCTTTCCACTTCAACATGCCCGAGGTCGCCCGCACCTACGCCCTGCCCAAGGACGTCTGCGACAAGCTGCACATCCGCAAGTATGGCGCTCACGGCACCAGCTACCGTTACATCTCCAAGAAGGTCGCCGAGATGACCAACGGCGAGGCCCGCAAGGTCGTCGTGTGCCACATTGGCTCCGGCGCTTCTCTGTGCGCCATCGAGGACGGCAAGTGCATGGACACCACCATGGGCTTGACGCCGCTCGACGGCGTCATGATGGGTACCCGATGCGGTTCCATCGACCCGGCTACCGTGTGCTACCTGCAGCGCGAGGGTGGCTACACTTTTGACGAGGTCGACGAGATGATGAACAAGAAGTCCGGCCTCATGGCCGTGACTGGCGGCAAGACCAACGACTGCCGTAACGTCGAGGAGCTCGCCGCCGCTGGCGACCCCGAGGCTCAGCTCGCCTTCGATATGTTCGTCTACAAGATTGCCGCCAAGGCCGCCGAGATGGCCACCTCCATGTGTGGCATGGACACCCTGGTCTTTACTGCTGGCATCGGTGAGCACGCTCCGGCCGTTCGCGCCGGCGTGGCCGATCGTCTGGCTTTTATGGGCGTCAAGATGGATCATGCCCGCAATGCCCTGCGCGGCGACGGCGCTTGGTGCCTGTCCGCCAAGGATTCTAAGGTCAAGATTTTTGTCATCCCCACGGACGAGGAGTTCATGATCGCTTCCGACGTCGAGCGCATCGTCAACGCCAAGTAATTGCAAGAGGGGAGGGGCTGGACAGCAACATGCCGTTTGGCCCCTCTTTTGCGCTCGTTGGGCGATATGCATGATAGCTATTTATCAAGCTGTGATAACTTCTTATTAACATACGGCCGCCTTAAGGGGCATGCCGACCGTATTGCACTGCAAAGGAGTCTCATGAACGTACTTGTTGTTAACGCCGGCAGCTCAAGCCTTAAATATCAGCTCTTGGATACCGATACCCGCGAGGTTTTCGCCAAGGGCAACTGCGAGCGTATCGGCTCGGACATGGGCATCTTTGGTCACGCCGAGAACGGTGGCGCCAAGCAGACCGAAGAAGTTCCCTTCCCCGATCATCGCTGCGCCATTGCGCGCGTACTCGAGGAGCTTGAGAAGACCGACTTTACGATCGATGGCATCGGCCACCGTATCGTTCAGGGTGGCTGGCATTTCGATGATTCCGCGGTCGTCGACGATGAGGTCATGGCTAAGATCCTTGAGGTGGCCCCGCTCGCCCCGCTGCACAATTACGGTGAGGCCGCGGCAATCGAATATTGCCGCGAGAAGTATCCGGAGCTGCCCAATGTGGCCGTCTTCGACACCTCGTTCCACATGACCATGCCCGAGGTCGCCTACACCTACGCCCTGCCCAAGGACGTGTGCGACAAGTACCACGTGCGCAAATATGGCGCGCACGGTACGAGCCACCGTTACGAGTGGATGATGGCCAAGGAGATCCTGGGTGCGCGCTGCCACCGTCTGCTTTCGTGCCATCTGGGCAACGGCGCCTCGATTGCCGCCATCGAGGACGGTGTGTGCCGCGATACCACGATGGGCCTCACGCCGCTTGACGGTCTGATGATGGGCACCCGTTGTGGTTCTATCGACCCGGCCACCGTGTGCTACCTCCAGCGCGAGGGCGGCTACACCTACCAGGAAGTCGATGACATGATGAACAAGCAGTCCGGTCTGCTTGCCATCTCGGGCATCTCCAACGACGCCCGCGACATCCGTACGCGCGCCTCCGAGGGTGACGAGCGCTGCCTGCTCGCCTTCGATATGTTCGCCTATAAGGCCATGCAGCAGGCCGGTTCCATGATCGCCTCCATGGCGGGCGTGGACACCATTACCTTTACCGCCGGCATCGGTGAGAATGACTGGTCGATCCGCAAGGCCTTCTGCGACTGCTTTGAGTGGCTGGGCGTGCGTATCGACAACAACAAGAACCGCGAGGCCGTGGGCAACGGCCCGCAGGTCATCAGCGCCGCCGGCTCTTCCGTCACGGTCATGGTCATCCCCACCGACGAGGAATACATGATCGCCCACGACGTCGAGCGCCTGACCAAGAACAACTAGCGCTCATTTGCAATTAAACGAAAGGCCTCCTGAGCAACGACTCAGGAGGCCTTTTTGCTGATAGGCAGACGGCGGAAACCCCATCCCATTTCAAACGCGAATTCTGGGACACGCTATCCAGTTGAGGCATGTTGTGGAAAGTGCGACCCACAATAAAGCAAAATTCCGTTCCGCAGTTTCCCAAACAGGCCTCGAGCAGAAGCTGCGACCCACAATCCGCCTCCAAACCGGGACACACTTTCCGGTACAACAACCGCCGACCTACACTGCGCATTTGGGATACAGGGTAAAGATTACCCGTATCGCATGCCCATTTTGCTGTAGCGTTAATCATTCAGATTCTCAGTAAAACTGTCTGGCGAGCTGTGGATTGTTTATTTGAATGCACGCTTAAAGAGCTTTTTAATGCCTATTGCCGTCTACCGATTATAGATGGACAGGTCGCTAGCGATTGTTAGAAGATGAAGCTGGTTTATTTGATTTAAGAGGAGGAAGAGTCAAATGAATCGAAAGCCGTTTACGGTATTGATTTCCTTTGCGCTGATTTTGGCGTGCATTGGTTGCGTTGCTGGTTGTTCAACTGGTGCTGGGTCAGCAGATTCAAATTGCGACGAGATGATGAAGCAAACGGTGGCATGCGGCTTAGATGACTCCGTTTCTGCTTCGATGGAGGTTCCAAGAAGTTGGGAGGTAGAAGACGGCGAGGACGGACTGCTTACGATTACGCCTGATGAATTTGATGGCATGGTAATGCTGGGTCTGGATATATACCCGCTTTCAGATTTTGGTAATGATCAGGAGGTGCTTGATTTTTGGGCTGAGAATTTGGATGGAGTATCGTCTGATTGGACCCTGATCAGCTCGAAGTCGGACTCTGCTCCAACATATTTAACGAGTGTCGACATTGATGGAAATAAGGAGCCAAAAGGATATCTTGTCGTTTCAATTACAGGAGACTCTTCGGTGGGTGCTGAACTGATTGCGGCTAAGGCTGATTGGAGTAAAGCGAAACCGGTTCTTATGGACGTTGCGAAATCGTTTGAGGTTGATAGAAAAGATGCCCCTAATTATGGCGGGTCTTCTAACTCAAATTCTGACAGCAAAGATACCAAATCAGACCTCGGATCCAACGAAGCGTCTCCTGTGGCAAGTTATTCTGCAGGGTCATATCGTGTGGGGAAGGATATTCCGTCTGGCGAGTACAAGATAACGTGCTTATCAAGATTTGGCTATTACTGCGTTTATCCCGATTCATCGAAGGGTGACATTCTCTCGAACGGTAATTTCAACACGTGTACATATGTTACGGTTTCAGATGGTCAACTGCTCGAAGTTACCGGTGCTTCATTTGTTGCAATTGCGGATGCGAAGCCAACTTTGACATTGAGCGGAGAGGGCATATATAAAGTTGGACTCGATATTCAGCCAGGCGAGTATAACATCACGGCGCAATCGGGAAGTGGGTACTATGCGGTTTTGAGCGCGGTGGATGCAAATGAATCCTTCAATATTATTAATAACGATAATTTTGAGGGAAATAGCTTTGTTACTGTTGCTGATGGACAGTACCTTGAAATATCTAGGGCTACCATCGAGACTTCATAGGTATCTAAGTCTCGAATTCCTCAAGACCTCACTGTTATGGAGCTTCTGCTTTTGAGCTGGTCGTTTGCTGGGAATCACATTGGGGTGGATTGGAGTTTCCGGCCCGCTCTTTTCATGCCAATAACTAGGAATTGGCCTAACGATAGAACGTAGTGGTAGAAGGCCGTACGGGCTAACCCCTGAAAACAATCCGCAGACCAGAAACGCCCCCGTTCGTAGCTCCGGAGGAGCAGAACGGGGGCGTTTCATTGGTCGAGGACGTTTTCAGGGGTTAGCCCGTACGGCCTTCGGGCGAGTGCGTATGCTATTCAGCCATCTGAGCCTGGACGGCGGTGATGGCCACGACACCCACGATGTCGTCGGCAGAGCAGCCGCGCGAAAGGTCGTTAACCGGCTTGGCGATGCCCTGCAGGATGGGGCCGTAAGCGTCGGCGCCGGCGAAGCGCTGGACCAGCTTGTAGCCGATGTTGCCGGCCTCGAGGTCGGGGAACACAAGCACGTTGGCCTTACCGGCGACGGAGGAGCCGGGAGCCTTGAGCTGGGCGACGGTGGGAACGATGGCGGCATCGAGCTGCAGGTCGCCATCGATGGCGAGCTCGGGGGCCTTCTCCTTGCAGAACTTCACGGCCTCTTGGACCTTCTTAGCGACCTCGCCGCCGGCGGAGCCCATGGTGGAGTAGGAGAGCATGGCCACGTGCGGCTCGACGCTGCCCATAAAAGTGGACCAGGAGTGAGCGGAGGCGATGGCGATCTCGGAGAGCTCGTCGGAGGACGGGTTGATGTTGAGGCCGCAGTCGGCGAAGATCAGCGTACCGTCGGTGCCGAACTGCGGGGTGTCGGTGCACATCACGAAGAAGGCCGAGACCAGCTTGGTGCCCGGGGCGGTCTTGAGGATCTGCAGCGCGGGGCGCAGGGTGTCGGCGGTGGAGTGGCAGGCGCCGGAGACCAGGCCGTCGGCGTCGCCCATCTTGACCATCATGGTGCCAAAGTAGGTGGCGTCCATCACCTGGGCGCGAGCCTGCTCGATGGTGACACCCTTCTTGGCACGGAGCTCGGCAAACTTCTGCGCGTACTCCTCGTGCTTCTCGGCATTGCGCGGATCGATGACGGTGGCGCCGGGAACGTTGATCTCGTCGGGGTTGCCCAGGATGACGATCTTTGCCAGGCCCTCCTCGATAATCTTGGTGGCCGCGACGATGGTGCGCGGATCCTCGCCCTCGGGCAGGACGATCGTCTTAAGGTCGGCCTTGGCGGCAGACTTCATACGGTTAAGGAAATCGCTCATGTTACTCCTTACAAGCGTTTCACTAAGCTCCAGGCGCCCGGCTGTTCACGAATAAACCCGCTGCTAGCGGGTTTACCTTTCAAATTTGTACGCCGCGGTGCTTGAGCTTTCCTTGTGTGGCAAGCTCATTATAGGACGCATTAGCGCTATAATCGCTCTGATAAATATGTCTCGAAGAATGTTCGAGAAAAGCCCAGCTAACGAGCCCGTGGCTTTTGACAAGGAGTATCGATGCAGATTACCTCAGGCCTGCCTGAAGGCTTTAACGCCGGCGCGTACGACATGATTGTCGTCGGTGCTGGATATGCCGGTGCCGTTTGCGCCCGCCGTCTTGCCGAGACCATCGGCTATCGTGTTGCCGTTTTGGAGCGCCGTAGCCACATTGCGGGCAATGCCTATGACTGCACTGACGAGGCCGGAATCCTGATCCACGAGTACGGTCCGCATATCTATCACACCTTTAACGAGCGCGTGCACAATTTCCTGTCGCGCTTTACCAAGTGGACGGATTATCAGCACAAGGTGCTCGCCAACATCAACGGCACCCTTATGCCCGTGCCCTTCAACCATGCGAGTCTCAAACTCGCCTTTGGTGACGAGCGCGGCGAGGAACTGTATCAGAAGCTCGTGGAGACCTTTGGCAAGGATGTCAAGGTGCCCATTATGGAGCTGCGTAAGAAGAACGACCCCGACTTGGCCGAGGTCGCTGATTACGTCTACGAGAACGTCTTTTTGCATTACACCATGAAGCAGTGGGGCCAGACGCCCGACCAGATCGATCCCTCGATCACCGGCCGCGTTCCCGTCTTTGTGGGCGATGACGATCGCTACTTTCCGCAGGCTCCTTTCCAGGGCATGCCGCAGGACGGCTATACCGCGCTGTTCGAGCATATGCTCGATCACGATCTGATCGACGTGTTCTGTGACGTAGACGCCCGTGACCTCTTTGAAATCGACGAGACCACCGTCAAGATCGACGACAAGGTCTATGGTGGCGAGATCGTCTACACCGGTCCGCTCGACGAGCTGTTCAACCTCGACCTGGGCGCGCTGCCGTACCGCACACTCGACATGAAGTTCGAGACGCTCGATCTGGATCAGTTCCAGCCCGTGGGCACCGTCAACTACACCACGAGCGAGGACTATACGCGCATTACCGAGTTCAAGAACATGACCGGTCAGGTCCTGCCCGGCAAGACCACCATCATGAAGGAGTACTCCAAGGCCTATACGCCCGGCTCGGGCGAGACGCCGTATTACGCCATCCTGGAGCCCGAGAACCGTGAGCTCTACGAGCGCTATCTTGAGCGCGTCCAGAACCTGACGAACTTCCACCCGGTGGGTCGCTTGGCCGAGTATCGTTACTACGATATGGATGCCGTGACCAACTCCGCCCTCGATCTTTCGGATGAGATTATCGCCTGCCATGCATAAAGTCATAACATTCGGTATTCCCTCGTATAACGCCGCCAAGGACATGGACCATTGCATCACCTCCATTCTGGAGGGGAGCAATTATGCCACCGACATCGAGATAATCATCGTCGATGACGGTTCCAAGGACGAGACGGCCGCTAAGGCCGACGAGTGGGAGACGCGTTACCCCGGCATTATCCGCGCGGTGCATCAGGAGAACGGCGGCCACGGTATCGCCGTCCTTTCGGGCTTGCGCGAGGCGCAGGGCACCTATTACAAGGTTGTCGACTCGGACGACTGGCTCGACGGCGCTGCCCTTTCGACCATGCTTTCGATCCTGCGCGGCTTTGAGGAGCGTGACCAGCGCGTCGACCTGTTTGTTTCGAACTACGTGTACGAGAAGGTTTACGAGGGTACGCATACCGCTATCGGTTACAAGTTTGCCCTGCCGCGCAAAAAGATTTTTACTTGGGATCAGATCGGTCATTTCCGTCTGGACCAGAACCTGCTCATGCACAGCCTGTGCTACCGCACGGATGTGCTGCGCGCATCCAACCTGCCCATGCCGCCGCACACGTTCTATGTGGACAACATCTACGCCTACGTGCCGCTGCCGCGTTGCAAGACTATCTATTACGCCGACATCGACCTCTACCGCTACTTTATCGGTCGCGAGGGTCAGAGCGTCAACGAGGCGACGATGGTTAAACGCCTGGACCAGCAGTTCCGCGTTACGCGCATCATGATGGAATCGTTCCACCTGTACAGCGATGTCGAGTCGTCGCGTCTGCGCTCGTACATGATGGGCTATTTCACCATGATGATGGCGATTTGCTCGGTGCTTACCAAGCTTTCCGATGAGGATTGTGCCGATGAGCGTCTGAAGACGCTGTGGGGCGATTTGAAGTCCTACGACGAGCGCATGTATCGTCGTGCGCGCTACGGCGTGGTCGGCTTCTTTACCAACCTGCGCGGACGGGCCGGGGACAAAACCACACTCGGCCTATACCGTCTTGCCTCAAAGATCTTCAAATTCAACTAGCTGCCGAGTAATCGCTGCTGATAGGTTGACTGGGCCCCTTGGCCTTTAGTTTGCTACTGCGAACAGTCCTGCTCGCACGGAAAGCACATTAAGTGCTTTCCGGCTCGTGCGGAACTTGTATCAAACTAAAGGCCAAGGGGCCTCTGCTATAAGAATCGATTGTCAGGTTATTTGAATTTGAAGATCTTGGACGCGCGGTACACAGGGGCCTGGGCTGAAAGGGATCTGGTTGAGTAGGTTGCCCGGTGGGGCTTGGTTATGTTTGTCGCGAGTTCCGCACGAGCCGAAGAGCACTTAATGTGCTCTTCGTGCGAGCCAGGACTGTAGAGCAGCAAACATAACCAAGCCCTACCGGGCAACCGGTCAGGTGAGGTTACTTTGCGGCGCCGGGGATGCCGTGGGAGGTTTTGGCGGTTTTGGCTCCGTTTACGATGGCGGTTTCCAGCGCCCTTACGGCGAGCATGCCCAGCAGGTCTAGGGGAATGGCGGCGCTTGCCTGGGCGCCCAGTTTGCCACTGGCGAGGGTGTAGATGGTGTCGCCGTCGTTGGTGGTATGCGTGGGGCGAATGGCGTGCGCGTAGGCGTCTGCTGCCATCTGGGAGACCTTGGTGGCCTGGGCCTTGGTGAGCTCCACGTTGGTGACGAGGCAGCTGATAGTGGTGTTGGTGCGGTCGAGCGGCATCTGCATAGAGCCGGCGGCGGCAAAAGCGGCGAGCTCCATATCGATGATCTGGTCGCTATCGGCTGCTGCGCGCATGCCTGCCACCCACTCGCCCGTGGTCGGGTCGACGACGTTGCCGCAGGCGTTGACCGAAACCACGGCGCCTACCTTAACGGGACCGAGCGCCACGGCGGCAGTGCCAAGGCCGGCCTTCATGCAGGTGGCGGGGCCCATGAGCTTACCTACGGTAGCGCCGGTGCCGGCGCCCACATTGCCCTGCTCGAGTGTGGTGGGGGTGTTGTCGAGTGCCTCGCGCACGGCGGCGATGCCGGCCTCTATGTCGGGGCGCACGGTGGGATCGCCAAAGGCGAGGTCGAAGATGCAGCTGGAGCACACGATAGGCACCTGCGTGGGGCCGACGGGAAGGCCGATGCCGCGGCTCTCGAGCTCGCGGGCGACGCCGCTTGCGGCCTCCAGACCAAAGGCCGATCCGCCCGAAAGGCAGACGGCGTGGACCTTGTCGACGGTGTTCTCGGGTCGCAGCAGGTCGGTTTCGCGCGATGCTGGAGCACCGCCGCGAACGTCAGCGCCGCCGGTGGCGCCCTCGGGTGCCACGATTACGGTGCAACCGGTGCCGGCCTCCTCGTCCGTATAGTTGCCATAGCAAAAGCCATCGACATCGCAGACGTCAATGGCCTCGAGCAGTGTATCCATGTTTAACTCCTATCGGTTTTCCGCCGCGCCATGTACCCGGTCGGGATCCGTACGGTACGCCAAAATTGTAGGCGCTGGGGGATACTCAGCGCCAGGTACAATTACGAGAGTTTTTGAATCGCGCGCGCGACGCGAGCGATGGGTAGGCCCACCACGTTATAGAAGTCGCCCGATATATCATGCACGAGCATGCGTCCTCCTGTGCCCTGAATGCCGTAGGCGCCGGCCTTGTCCATGGGCTCACCCGAGGCGACGTAGTGCTCGATCTGTTCGTCGTTGAGCTCGTAGAACGTCACGTCGGTCACATCGACAAAGGACAGGCTCTCGGCGGCGTGCGGAGCCGTGGCGTCGCCGGCCTTGACGATGCAGACGCCGGTCGCCACCTGGTGCGTGCGGCCCGAAAGCTCGCGGAGCATGGCGCGCGCCTCGTCCTCATTTGCGGGCTTGCCCAAAATTCTACCGTCAAACGTGACGATAGTATCGGCAGCGACGGTCAGCTCGTTGGGCTCGGCGCGTTCAGCGGCGACGGCAGCGGCTTTGGCGCGTGCCAGGCGCTCGACGAGCGTAAGCGGAGCTTCGCCATCAAAAGGCGTCTCGTCGATATCTGCTGGAATCACGCGAATGTCATAGCCCGCTTCGCGCATCAACTCGATGCGGCGCGGTGATTGCGAAGCCAAAATCATAGCTGAATGCCCTCGGCAACCTTCTCGACGGCCTTGTCGCCGGCGAGCGTGCGCAGCAGCTCAAGCGCAAAGGGGAGCGACTGGGCCATGCCGCTGGCGGTGATGATGTTGCCGTCTTGCGTAACCTTCTCGCCGGTATAGGCGCCCTCGGGGAAGCTTTTCTCAAAGCCAGGGAAGCAAGTGGCGTGGCGCCCCTCGAGCAGGTCGAGCTCACCCAGGATAAACGGGGCGGCGCAGATGGCGGCGACGTGCTTGGTCGCAGCGAACTCGCAGACCACGTCGCAGACGCGCTGATCGGCGCGCAGGTTGGTGGCACCGGGCAGGCCGCCGGGCAGCACGACGCAGTCGTACTCGTCAAAATTGATCTCATCAAAGAGCGCATCGCAGGTCACGGGGATCTGCAGCGAGCTTACGACCTCACGCGTGGGCATGATCGAGACGAGCGTGGCACGCACGCCGCCGCGACGCATGACATCGACCATGGTCAGGCATTCAATAGTTTCAAAGCCATCGGCGGCGAGAACGGCAACGCTGGGCATGAGGGTTCCTTTCATAGGGCGGCATACAATTAGCCGTCTTATACCCCGAAGACTCATGCTTGCCATGCCCCATTCTCAAATGATTTTTCTGGGACGGGGATTTAATAATCATTCGGTACACAATGATCATTAAATCCCCGTCCCAGAAAAATCATTTGGGCGGTGGGTTCGAGCAGTTGGGTTAGTTGCGCTTGAGGTGGACGACGGTTTCGCAGTGGAAGGTTTGCGGGAACAGGTCGACTGGCGTGATCTTTACGGGGGAGAAGGTGCCTTCTTCGACAAAGCGTTTGAGATCGCGCGCCAGGGTGGCCGGGTCGCAGCTCACGTAGGCGACATCGCGAGCACTCGTGCTGGCGATAAGGTCGATCGCCTCGGGGGCGAGGCCTGCACGCGGCGGGTCGACCACCAGGACATCGGCGTCCTGATCGGGGAACTCGCGCACCGCGTCGCCGCCGATGACATCGACGTTATCGAGTTTGTTGATCTCCAGGTTACGGCGCAGGTCGCGCACGGCCGGGCCGTAGGCCTCGACGGCGGCAACAAAGTCGCAGCGACGGGCGAGCGGCAGGGTGAAGGTTCCAGCTCCGCAATACAGGTCCACGGCAAGTTCGTCTTCCTGCGGGTCGAGCGCCTCCATGACAAGCTCGATCAAAATCTCGGCACCCTTGGTGTTGACCTGGAAAAACGACGGGGCCGAAAGGCGCATCTGGCCGTCGGCGATGTTCTCGGTCCAGGAGCCCTCACCGGCGAGCATCTCAACCTTGGAGACGCGGCGGGCCTTCTTCTCACCCTTGCTCATAACGCGCACTATGCTCGTGGGGTGTGCGGCGTCTGCCAGCACGCGCGAGACTTGCGAGCGCGGGAACGAGCCCGTGGGCGTCCAGAGCGCGACCTCGAGCGCTTTGGTGCGACGCGAGGCGCGAATGCCCACGCGCTCCAAGCCCAGGTCGTGGCTGCCGCTCAGATAGTTAAGCGCGCCGACGACCGATTTGAGCGCCTTGGGAAAACGCTTATCGAACAGCGGGCACGAATCGACGGTCACGATCTTGCTGGGATCGACGCCGTGCATGCCAAGACGAACGCGGCCGTTAACGACGGTCGGTTCGAGCTCAATTTTATTGCGGTAGCCCCAATCGTCCTTGGTGTGGCGGATGGGCTGCACCAGCTCGTCGACTTGCTCAGGGGTGAACTTGCCGATGCGCTCGAGCGTGGAGCGCAGGTTTTGCTCCTTGGCGGCAAGCTGAGCGGTGCGCGAGAGATTGCCCCACGAGCAGCCACCGCAGGCGCCCACGAAGGGGCAGGGAGGCTGAATTCGATCGGGGCTCGGCTCAAGAATCTCGGTGGCGCGGGCGCGCATAAACGACTTGCCGTCCTGCACGATTTCGACCTCGACGGTATCGCCCGCCACGGCGCCCTGCACAAATACGGCCTTGCCGTTGTCGGCGTGCGCCAGACCATCGGCGCCATACGTCATCGATTCTATGGTGAGCTTCATATTCCTGCCTGTCATTCGCGTTGTTGTCCGCAACCATGGTAGCAGGGAAAAGCGCCCCGTACCTGAGGCATTCCTCAAATACGGGGCGCTTCTACAAACGTCTATTTCGTCTTGCCGGTAATGAGCGTCTTAAGGCCTAAGCCGATCAGGCCCAGACCCATACGCACGCGGCCGGGGCGATGGCGCTCGATGGCCTTGGTCTGGCCGGCGGGTTTCTCGCGGTGGGCGCTTGCATGGGGCGCGGACTTGACGGTCTGCGGCCGAGGCTGGGGCTGGGGCTGGGGCGCAGGCTCGGGTTCGGATTCCAGGTCGGGTTCAATGACGGTTGCCTGGACCTTCTGGACCTTGGGAACGTCCGCCTGGGGCTTGGGCTTGGGGCCCAGAACAGGTGCGGATTCCGGTTTTGCTTTGGCGACGGGCTCCGAAGCCACGGCTGCGGACTCGGCGTTGCGATAAGCGCGCTCCAACAGGAACTCCTGCGAGTTAAAGGGCTTCTCACCCTCTTTTCGCTCTACGGGAACCCAGGTGCCGTCGCTCGTCAGGCTGCGTGCCTTCACGTTGTCGCGCAGCTGCATGCCCATGTACTCGTGCACCAGGGCGCGGCAGGTGGGGTCGAGCACGGGGAAGGCGATCTCCACGCGGTGCTCGGTGTTGCGCGTCATCATGTCGGCCGAGCTCAGGTAGATCATGTCCGAGTCCACGCCGAAGGCATAGACGCGCGCGTGCTCCAAGAAGCGTCCGACGATAGAACGTACGTGCACGTTTTCGGTCTTGCCCGCAATGTTGGGCTTCAGGCACGAGATGCCGCGGATGATCATGTCCACGCGCACACCGGCACACGATGCCTCAGCGATCTTGTCGATGACCTCGCGGTCAGTCAGCGAGTTGAGCTTAAAGAATACGCGCGCGGGCTCGCCGGCGAGAGCGCGTTGGATCTCGCGGTCCAGACCGCGCATGATGAGTGGCTTAAGGCCGACGGGCGCCACGCCCAAAAAGCGGTAGTCGCCGCGCAGGTTGCCCAGCGACAGGTTGCGGAAGAACAAGTTGGCGTCTTCGCCGATCCCGGGATGGGCGGTCATGAGCATAAAGTCGCTGTAGAGCTTGGCCGTCTTCTCGTTAAAGTTACCGGTGCCCAACAGCGTTAGGCGTGTAAGCGCCATGCCCTCGCGATAGGTGAGCTGGCAGATCTTGGAGTGGCACTTAAAGCCCTCGGAGCCGTAGATGACGGTGCAGCCTGCCTCTTCCAGACGCTCGGCCCACTCGATGTTGTTCTGCTCGTCAAAGCGGGCACGAAGTTCCATGAGCACCGTGACCTCTTTGCCGTTCTCGGCAGCATCGATCAGCGACTCGCACAGGCGGCTCTGCTTGGCCACGCGGTAGAGCGTGATGCGCAGCGAGATGCACTCGGGGTCGTAGGCGGCCTCGTGCACCAGATCCAGGAAGGGGTTCATGGCCTCGTAGGGATAAAAGAGCAGCTTGTCGCCCTGCAGCACCTGTTCGCGGATGGAGCGGGTCATATCGATGGTGGGGTTGGGCTGCGGCTTAAACGGCGTAAAGAGCAGCTCGTTGCGCAGGTGCTCGGGAATCTTGCCCTCAATGCCGAAGACGTAGCCCAGGTCGAGCGGGATATCGCAGGTAAAGACCGAGCGGCGCGAAAGCTCGAGCGCTTTGCGGATAGTCTTGAGCGTTGCCTTCTCGAGCGAGCCCGATACGGCGAGTACCACCGGCTGCAGGCGCAAGCGCTTCTTGAGGATGCGCTTCATGTGCTGGCGGTAATCCTCTTCCTCCTCGACGCCCTCGCCGTCTGGGTCGATATCGGCGTTGCGGGTGACGCGGATCAGCGCGCGATCCAGCGGCTTATAGGAGCCAAAGCAGCTATCCAGGCAGGCGAGAATGACGTCCTCGAGCAAGATGTAGGAGTAGGTGCCGGTGGGCGAGGGAATCTCGACCACGCGGTTCATCGAGGCGGGGATCTCGATAAGGCCCAGCAGGCTCTCCTCGTCGGTGACGCCGTCCAGGCCACAAGCCAGATAGAGCGCACCGTTGCGCAGGTTGGGGAAGGGGTGGCGCGGGTCGATGACCAACGGCGAGATGACCGGCGATACGTAGGCCTGGAAATAGCGGGTTACAAAGGTATGTTCCTCGGGCGTAAGCGAATCGATGCGGGCGCGGTGAACGCCCAGAGTGTCGAGCTTGCCCTCGATGCTCTTAAAGATCGACTCCCAGCGGGTAAGGAGCCCGGGCAGCTCTGCCATGACGGCATCGACCTGTTCGGAGGCGGTCATATTGCTCTTGTTATCGACAGGCTGTTTTTTGAGTTCTGCAAGGTCGGACAGGCCGCCCACGCGCACCATGAGAAACTCATCGAGGTTAGACTCGAAAATCGACACGAACTTTAGACGCTCGAACAAAGGAACGGTCTCGTCGAATGCCTCGTCAAGCACGCGGTTATCAAAGCGTAGCCAGCTGAGCTCTCGGTTCTGCGTATACGAGAAGTCGCGCGGCGGTTTGCGCAGCTTTGCGGCGGCTTGCTTCTTTTCGATTTTGCTCGGCATATGCATCTGTCCGTTCAGTCCCTACAGGGGACGGTAGCCTAACACTGTTCTCTATTGTCTCAATTTAGTCGACCTATGGCACGGGCGTATCGCGCGAACGGTATCTTTACCTACTTCTAACGCTGACGAGCCGAAGCACTTACGTCCGGTGCTTTGAGTAAGCGATCTATATCCTCACTCAACTGGTGAGAATGTATGAATAAGAATGATAGCAAGCTGAATATAATCGAATGTAGGTCGAATCGAGGACAAGCGTCATATATATGCAGAAAACCGTTGTTGCTATGCAATTTTGAATCATGGATAACTTTGAGTGTTCAATCTTGATTTCTTAGAAAAATAACGTTTACCTAGGAAAATCTGCTTTACGAAACTGAAGTGCATCATGGGAAATCATATGCGATATACCGTTCATCGTACTTTGCTGACCGTTCGGGGGCGAGGTGGAATTGCGGGTGGAAATTGGATATAACTAGAGCTGTCAGCAAGCAGCGTCCCATATGGAGGGGCGCTGATACATTCGGCCAGTAAGGCCCGAAAGAAAGGTAGGAGGCCATGACGAAAGGTCTGCACGTGCCTTCCGA